>JAYKJB010000088.1 GCA_035285325.1 Candidatus Sericytochromatia bacterium | reverse complement strand
ATCGCCAGGGCCCGTCACTACAAGGCCACCGGCAAGCCCGAGGTCATCCCTTGCGGCTACAGCCCGGCCGTGTTTCACCCTGGCGACCGCCAGGCGGCCCGCGCACGGTGGGGGCTGCCCCCAACCGCGCCACTGCTGGCCTACGTGGGGCGCTTCGACCCCGGCAAGGGCCTGGAAACTTTGATGGAAGCCTTCAGCCAGCTGGCGCTGGAGTCGGATGCCCACCTGCTGCTGGCAGGTGGCTTCGTCCCCGGTGGGGCCGACGAGCAGGAGCACAACCGCCTTCGAGCTTTGATCGCAGAGCAGCCCTGGGCGTCGCGGGTGCACTGGCTCGGCCGCCTCGACGCCCCGGATGTGGCAGACGTCTACCGGGCCGCGTCGGTGGTGGTGGTGCCCAGCCGATACGAGAGCTTCGGGATGGTGGCACTCGAGGCCATGGCCTGCGGCACCCCCGTGGTGGCCAGCGACGTGGGGGGGTTGAGGCAGACCGTGGTGCATCGCGAAACGGGGCTCCTGTTTCGAGTCGGTGACGCCACGGCCCTGGCCCATTGCTGCAGGCTGCTGCTGAACGAGCCGGTGTTCTGGCAGCGGGTGTCCCTGTTTGCAGAGCAGACTGCGCGGCGTTGCTACACGTGGCCCCAGGTGGCAGACCGGATGTCGGCCCTGTACGCCCGCGTCGCCGGGGTGTCTCGATGAGACCGAACCGCCCGGCCCAGTGGCTGGTCGCGTTCGACCTGGATGGCACCCTGGTGGGTGAGGCGTGGGCACCGGGGCTTCAGCGCGTTCTGGAGTCGCGGTCACCCGACACAGCCTTGGCCTACGTGACGGGCCGGACCTACCCCTCGGCTGCCGAGCTGGTGAAAACAGAGGGGCTGCCCTGGCCGGACGCGTGGGCCACCGGCCTGGGAGCCGAGGTCCGCTGGGGGCCATCGGCCTGGGTGGATCGCGCCTGGCGACGCCGGGTCGGGCGCCACTTCTCGACCGGCCGGGTGAAGCGGCTCCTGGCTAGGAGCCCTGGGCTCACGCTGCAGCCGCCAGAGGCGCTCCACCGGTTCAAGGTCAGCTGCTGGGTCTCGCAAGACGACCCCGAGCCCCTGGTGGCAAGCCTGTCCGAAAGGCTGCGCCACAGCCAGATCAGGGCCCGGCTGGTCCTGAGTTCGCGCCGGGACCTCGACGTGATTCCCGCAGCCTCCGGCAAGGGCCAGGCCCTGCGGTGGATCGCCTCGCAGCTGGGTATCCCGGCCGCCGCCACCTTCGCCTGCGGTGACTCCTGCAACGACCTGGACATGCTGCTGGCTGCGGGCATGGCGGCCGTGGTCGGTAACGCCGAGCCTGCGCTCTCGGCGCAGTTGCCACCGGAGGTCTATCGCGCCAGTGCTCCCTGTGCCGAAGGCGCGCTAGAGAGCCTGGCGCACTGGCTCGGTCCGAGACTCGGGCTGGTACCACCAGTCCCCAACACTGGGATGTAAGCGCGGTGCCCGCTGGCTTGCACGTTCTGGCGCCGCTCTCAAGCGAAGCAGAGGCACCTCGACGCGCGCAGCCAGGCGGGGGGCGTGCGGGTCAACCTGCAAGACCTGCATGCTAGGATGGCATGCATGATCAGCTTCCGACTTGATGCCAGGCCCTCCACGATGACCCTCTGCCGCTCGGCAGGGGCCTCCCTCGGGACGCTTGCCTTGCTGGGCGTCGCCCCGGCCCACGCAGCCACCGGAGGTGCCCAGCCCTCCCCCGATCTCACAGGCCACGGTGTCGGCCTCGCGGCCCTCGCTGTCTTCGCCGTGGCCTACGCCCTCGTGATGGCCGAAGACGTCCTGCACCTGCGGAAGTCCAAGCCGATGCTGCTGGCCGCCGGCCTCATCTGGGCCCTCGTGGCGGTGGGGCTGGCCCAAGCCGGCGCCCCTCACGCAGCCGAGGCGGCGGTGCGCCACAACCTGCTGGAGTTCGGCGAGCTCTTCCTGTTCCTCCTCGCTGCGATGACCTACGTCAACACCATCGAGGAGCGCGGGGTCTTCGACGCCCTGCGCGTCCGGTTGGTCCGCGCCGGGCTGTCCTACCGGGCCCTGTTCTGGGTGACGGGGGCCTTCGCCTTCTGCCTCTCGCCGATTGCCGACAACCTCACGACGGCCCTCGTCGCCGGCGCCGTGGTGGTGACGGTCGGCGCGGGGCAGCCCGCCTTCGTCTCCCTCGCGTGCATCAACATCGTGGTGGCCGCCAACGCGGGCGGGGCCTTCTCCCCCTTCGGCGACATCACCACGCTGATGGTGTGGCAAAAGGGTGTGGTGCAGTTCGGGGAGTTCTTCGCGCTCGTCGTGCCGGCGCTGGTGAACTGGCTCGTGCCGGCGGGCCTGATGGCGATGACCATCGGGCGCGGCGCCCCCGAGCCGCGGGAGGAGGCCGCCACCGTCCTGCCGGGCGCCTGGGTCATCGTGGGGCTGTTCATCGCCACGGTCGCGCTGGCCGTGGTGTTCCACGCCTGGCTGCACCTGCCGCCGGTGGTCGGGATGATGATGGGCCTGGGGCTGCTGAAGCTCTACGCCTACGTGCTGCAGCGCCGGACGCCGCACGCCGCCCCCGTGCTCGACGAACCGGACGACGTGTTCGCGGCGCCGCCGCTGGAGCCCTCGCCCCAGCCCGGGCCCTTCGACCCGTTCAAGCAGATGGAGCGCGCCGAGTGGGACACGCTGATGTTCTTTTACGGCGTGATCATGGCCGTGGGGGGGCTCGGCACGCTGGGCTACCTCGCGCTGGTGTCCAGCAGCCTGTACGGTGGGCTGGGCGCGACGTGGGCCAACGTGCTGGTCGGCGGGCTGTCGGCAGTCATCGACAACATCCCCGTGATGTTCGCGGTGCTCTCGATGAACCCCGAGATGTCCATGGGGCAGTGGCTGCTCGTGACCCTCACGGCCGGCGTCGGGGGCTCGCTGCTGTCCATCGGCAGCGCGGCGGGCGTGGCGCTGATGGGGCAGGCCCGGGGGCACTACACCTTCCTGTCTCACCTGAAGTGGGCCTGGGCGATCGCGCTGGGGTACGCCGCCGGCATCGGCGTTCACCTGCTGCTCAACCGGCACCTGTTCTAGGACGTCATTTTTCGTCGTTCATGTCGGCGGCACGCTCCGACCAGCGAGAGTTGAACGTGGCCCACATCGAAGGCCTCGCGAAGAGGTTTCAGGTCTCACCAGCGGTTTTCTTCGAGGCGGTCTGAAGCCCCAACGGGTCTCGAACTGGCGAGCGAGGCGCTGGCAGCGCCAGAAATCCGGCACCTGCGATCTTTGGCCTGATCTCCGGGCCGGCGCGCAAAGGGCGTCGTGGTGGGGGCTCCACCGCAGGGGCCGGCCGGACGAAGCCGCCGGGGTGATGGACCTTTGAAGTACCTGCTCGACACCTGCGTGGTCTCGGAGCTGGTCAAGCCGCAGCCGAACGCCGGCCTCCTGGCCTGGCTGGCCAGGCAACCGGAGGAGCACCTGTTCCTCAGCGTGGTCACACTCGGGGAGATCCAGGGCGGCATCAGCAAGCTCCCAGACTCATCGCGCAAGGCGATGCTGACCAGTTGGGTCACCAACGACCTCCTGAAGCGCTTTTCCGGTCGAATTCTGGCGGTGGATACGGAGGTTGCCCTGACGTGGGGCATCAAGCGAGGGGAATCCCCCGCCCGTGGCGGCCTGCTGCCCTTGGCAGACGCCCAGATCGCCGCCACCGCCATCGTGGGTGGGATGACCGTCGTGACACGCAACGTCGCCGACCTCGGGCGCTGCGGCGCAATGACCCTCAACCCTTGGAGTTGACGGCCGGGTTCCGGTGACTTCGTGGGGCCTGCGGGCGCGGGGAGCCACCGGATGGGCCGCCAGATTGGTCGCAACCGCCCAGCCCCAACCGCTCAGCCCCGGCGGCGGCGGCCCGCAACCCCGTGCTCCACCGTCGGTTGGCCCTGCTCGACGCCATCCGCGCCGGCCGGGCGCGCGAACGGGCGCTGGCCGCGGGGATGCTGGAAGCGGAGTTCGGGGCGTGACGGGCCTGGACCTGCTGCGAGCCATCGCGGGGGGGCTGGGGGCCTTCACCGAGCGCATGGTGTTCACCGGCGGGCTGGTGCTGCCGCTCTACCTGACCCGAAAGCCGAGCCTGCGCCTCCCGCCGACGCGGGACGCGGATGTGGTCGTGGCCTGCAGCGCCCATCGGGCCTGGGTGGCGCTGCAAGCGGAGCTGGGAACCGTCGGCGTGAGTCCGCTCGCCGGGGCCCCTGAGGCCCCCATCTGTCGGATGCGCACGCAGGCCGGCCAGCGTCGCGGGTTTAGATCTGCGTGGGGGTGACTTTCAAGGGAACCCTTGCAGCCCCTTGATGCTCACCTGGGCATCCACGAGGCCGGCCACCAGGCCCACGCGCATGAGCCGCAACTCGTGGCGGACACGCACGGCATCGAGCCACTCGAGCAAGGTGGTGCGTCCGAGCTGGTAGGCCGCCTCCGCATAGCGTTCCAACTCCCCGAGGCGGCGACCGGTGGTGCTGTCGAACTCGTCAAGGGCCCGGCGGCGCTGCTGGGCCACCCGCGTGTGACGCTCGAGGCCAGCCTTCACCTCCGCCTCCGAGAGGGTCCGGCGCAGGGCGGCTGCGCGCGCCTCCGCCTCGGCCTCAGCGACGGCACCGCGCCGGGTGTCCAGGAAAGGCAGCTCAACCGACACGTTGCCTTGATGGGCAGCGCCAAAGGGCTCCGCCGTCCACGACCGCCCCAGGCTGAAAGACAACCCGGGCCACCGTGCCCAGCGCGTGACTTCGATGGCGGCCTCGGCAGCAACCTCCTCTTGACGAGCGGCGGCGACCACCGGCGCCCTCGCAACGTCCTCCGGGGTGGGCGTCGCGAGATCCAGTGGTTCAAGCGGGCCTCGCGCGCGGGGGCGCCAGCCGGGCAGCCCCAGCAGCGTGGCGAGCGAACCTTGACGGTCAGCGACCTCCGCTTCGGCCTCCGCCAGCCGCGTGCGCCAGCCAGAGAGCTCCATCTCCGCGCGCAACACCTCATAGCGGCTTGCCGCCCCGCTCGCATGGCGACCGGAGACCACTGCCCGGAGACGCTCGACCTCCACGATGGCCTTCGCCACCACGGCTCGGCGTTCTTGGGCTGCCAGCAACGCGACGTATGCCCTGGCGGCTTCCGCGGCGTGCTCGCTGCCCATCGCGACCACGCGCGCACGGGCGGCCACGAGGTCGCGGTCGGCAGCCGCCACCCGAGCCCCTCGCAGGCCAGGCAACAGAACGGGCACGTCGAGCCCGACGTCCTCCTGCCGCGAGCCCGTGAAGATCGTGTCTCTGCCCCCCGCAGGGGCCCACCCCCCATACCCGAGGGTCGGGTTGGGGTAGGCCTCGGCCGCCAGGCGCCTGGCCTCAGCCGCAGCCACCCGCTCGCGCTCCGGAGCGAGGCGCGGCGAGGCCTCCCGGGCGAGATGCACGATGCCAGGCAGGTCGACCGCCTCAGGTGGCAACGGGCGTGCCCCGGCGGGCGTCGCGGCTAGCAGCAACACCACGGGCAGGCCCAGCAGAACCGTGAAAGGCGTCATGCGTCTGCCTCCTCGGGGGTACGCAGCTGAGCTGGCGTGATGAGGCTGTAGACCACTGGCAGCAGGAACAGGGCCACAAGCAGCGTCGTGACCATGCCCCCCACGACCACCAGCGCGAACGGGCGCTGCGTCTCGCTGCCCACGCCGGTCGAGAGCGCCATCGGCAACAACCCCAGCATCGCCAGCAGGGCTGCCATGAGCACGGCGCGCAGCCGCTCTACCGCGCCACCGACGAGCGCGGGCACCAGCGCGAGCCCGGCTCGCCGCAGCCGCTCGACGGCAGACAGCACGAGCAAGCCCATCAGAGAGACCTGTCCCAGGAGGGCGATGAACCCTATCGCCGCGCTCACGGAGAGGGGCACGCCCGCCACCAGCAGCGCGAAGGCGCCACCAGCCAGCGCGAAGGGGACGGTGGCGATGATGGCGAGCGCGCTGCGGCCCGTGCCCAGCGCCGCATACAGCAAGCCGAGCACCAGCAACACAGCCACCGGGACCACAAGCTGCAGGCGCGCCAGGGCACGGGCCTGGTTCTCGAACTCGCCGCCCCAGACGAAGTAGTGCCCCGCAGGCGGCTTGACCGACCTCGCGACGGCGGCGACGGCATCGTTGACCACCGAACCCATGTCGCGGCCCTCGACGTTGAACTTGAGCGCCATGTAGCGGCTGCCTGCCTCCCGGTTGATCGAGGCTGCGCCGTCGGCCACCTCGATGTGGGCGAGCCGCCGCAGCGGGATCCGCGCGCCCGAGGGGGTGCTCAGGGCGAGGTCGGCGACCTTCTCCATGTCATCGCGGTCAGCGCGGGGCATCATCAACCGGACCGGCACGGGCCGCTCCGCCTCCCAGAAATCCGTCACGACCCGGCCGGCGAGGGCCGTCTCGATCGTGGCCTGGGCTTCCTCCACGGCGATGCCCGCCCGGGCCAGCGCGTCGCGATCCAGTCGGATACGAAGCTGCGGCGTGACGACGACCCGGTAGAGGTCGAGGTCGGTCACCCCCGGCACACCCCGGAGCACTCCCTTGGCCTGGTCAAGGGCCTTGCGCATGGCATCGAGGTCCGTGCCGAAGACCTTGAGCACGACCTTCCCACGCACACCGCTGACGGCCTCCTCCACGTTGTCCTTGATGGGCTGGGAGAAGTTGAAGCGCACGCCGGGGATCTCGCTCACCGCGGTGCGCAGCTCGCGCACCAGCCGGTCCTTGTCCCAGCCCGGTCGCCAATGCTCCCGGGGCTTGAGCCGCACGAAGGTCTCCGCCATGTTCACGTCCTCGTTGTCCGTGCCGTCCTCCGGCCGACCGTGCTCGCTCAGGATCTCTCGCACCTCAGGGAAGGCCAGCATGCGCTTGCGCACCTCGACGAGCAGCTCTTGCCCCTTTGCCAGGGCGATGCCGGGCGGCATCTCGACAAAGACGACGATGTCTCCCTCATCCAGCTCCGGTAAGAATTCGGTGCCCAGCTGGGTCGCCGCCAGGCCGCCCAGCAGGAAGACCCCGGTGGCAACGGTCAGCGCCGCCGCCCGGTGCCGCAGAGCTGCCCCGAGCCCCCGGCCGTAGGCGACCCGAAGCCGGTCGAGCCACGTCGCGTGCCCCTGCTGCGCATCCGCAGGCTTGAGCAGCATCCCGCAAAGAGCCGGGACCAGCGAGAGCGCGAAGAGCAAGGCGCCAACGAGGGCAAAGGCGTACGTGAGGGCGAGGGGCCGGAAGATTCGCCCCTCCACAGACTCCAGCGTGAAGACTGGCAGCAGGGCGGCGATGATGATCAGCATGGCGTAGAAGGTGGGGCGCCCGACGTCGACCGCCGACCGGATCACGATGCGCAGCAGGGCCTTTTGGTCCGTGGGGCGCTCCTGCTGGACCGCGTGAAGCACCGTCTCGACCAGCACCACGGCGCCATCCACGAGGATGCCGAAGTCGATCGCCCCCATCGAGATGAGGTTGGCCGGGAGCCCGAGGGCATGCAGCCCGATGAAGGCCACCAGCAGCGAGAGCGGGATCACGACGGCGACCACGGCGGAACCCTTCAGGCTCCGGAGGAAGAGCCACACCACGCCCACGACGAGCAGGAAGCCGTGCAGCAGGTTCTCGTGGACGGTGGCGAGAGTAAGGCCGACCAAGGCGCTGCGGTCGTAGAAGGGCACGATCTGCATTCCCTCTGGCAGGATGCCTTGGTTGAGGCGTTCCACCTGCCGATGAATGCCGTCCAGCACGCGGGAGGGGTTCTCACCACGGCGCATGAGGACGAAGCCCTCCGCCACCTCCTTCCGCTCGTTCCAGCCCACCGAGCCACGGCGGGGGGTGGGGGCAAGCCGGAAGTCGGCCAGGTCCCCCAGGGTCAGGGCGGTGCCGCCCCGGCTCCGCAGCGCGACCCGCTTCAGATCCTCGACCGACTCGACGTAACCGATCCCGCGGATCGTAAGTTCCTGATCACCGTGACGCAGGAAGCCGCCACCAACGTTGAGGTTGGCTTTGCCGAGCGCCTCTGCAAAATCGGCGAGCGAGACGCCCGCCGCGAACAGCCGACGCGGGTCAGCCTCGACGTGGACCTCCTTGAGGTAGCCGCCGAAGGCCACCACGTCCGCCACGCCCTGCACCTGCCGCAGCACCCGCGTCACGTTCCATTGGAGCTCGGACCGGAGCTGGTAGAGGTCGTGCCGATCGCTGGTCAGGCGGAACTGGTAGATCTCGCCCAGCGGCGTGGCCTCCGGGGCAAGGTCCGGCGTGACGCCATCCGGCAGGTCCGCCTGGGCCAAGCGCTGAGACACCTGGGCCCGGGCCCTGAACGGTTCGGCCGCGTCATCGAAGGTGAGCGAGATCAGCGACAGGCCGAACAGGCTCTCGCTGCGCATCAGCGTCATCCCCGGCGTACCATTGAGCGAACGCTCCAGGGGGACGGTGAGCTGGCGCTCGATCTCTTCGGCCGCATAGCCCGGCATCTGGGTGATGACGACGACCTGTGCGTTGGTGACGTCCGGGAAGGCCTCGATCGGGGTCTCCAGGTAGGCGCGCACGCCGAAGAGCGCAATCACTGCCGTGACGAACAGCGCCGCCAGGCGGCGGTGGACACAGAACTCGATGAAGCGATCCAGCACGGCGGGCCTCAGAGCTGCTGCTCGGCTTCCCCGTCCAGCAGGAGGGCGCCTCGCACGACCACCCGCTCGCCCGGGGAGAGGCCCTCACGGATCACCACGCGACCGCCCCGAGACGCCCCGGTCTGGACCTCGCGGGCCAGGAAGCGCCCCTGGGGGCCCTCCACGTAAACGACGCGGCGGTCGCCTTCCTTGATCAGCACGGCCGTCGCAGGGAGGGTGAGCACCCGTGCCGTGGCCGGGGCGCTCACCCGCACCTCCGCCTGCATGCCGGCCCGCAACCCGCGTGTGCCGCCACGCAGCGACAGGTAGACGGGGATGCGCCGGGTCTCCGCATCCACGCGAGGCCCCAGCCCGTCGATGGTTGCCTGGAGCCGCTTGGCCGACGCCGGCACCTCGACCTCGGCCTGCTGGCCGACCGCCAGGCCGCCGGCTTGCCCCTCAGGCACGTCCGCCACGACCCACAACCGACCGGGATCGCCCACCTCGACGAGGGGCCCACCGCCTGCCTCGACGACCGCCCCGGGCCGGGCGTCGACGTCGACTACCGCGCCCGGCGTGGGCGCACGCAACTCGACCCTGTCGCCGGTGCCAGGGCCGAGCAGTGCCACGGACTGCCGCGCCCGCGCAAGCTCGGCCCGCGCCTGCTGCGCTCGGGCTTCCGCCTCCGTGCGTTCCACCTCCAAGCCCACGCCCCGGGTCACCATCTCGGCCTGCCTGCGGCTCGCGGCCTCCGCAGCCGTGGTGGCCGCCTGCGCCTGGGCCAGCGCGGCCCGGCACGCGGCGGCCTCGGCGCTTTGCAGCGTGACCAGGGGCTGGCCCGCTCTGACCGCCTCACCGGGCCGGACCAGCACCGCGGTGATCCGCCCGGCCACCGGCGTCCCCACGCCGGAAACGGCCTGCGACTGGAACGCGAGGCGCCCCGGCAAGGGCGCCCCCTGAGCCGGGTGCAACGCATCGACGGCCTCGACGACCAGGAAGCGGCGGGCCGGCTCGGAAAGGGCCATGCCAGACGAAAGTTGGGCCGAGGGCAGGGAGTCGGCGCGGGCGGGCGCTTGCCTGCACGAGGTCAGGGCCAACGCCGCGACCAACGTGCCGACGAGCCCGAGGGCCATGGCGGCTTGGGGGTGAAGCGATCGGTGTGGCATGGCCTCAACCTACCAGAGGGGCCGCCAGGGCTCGCCGAGTTAAGCTAATCGTTATGTTGACACCCGGCCTGGCGCCAAGGCCGGCACCCACAGGCGGAAGGTCGAGCCGCCGGCCTCGTTCGCCGCCACCTCGATGCCACCCCCGTGAAGCTCGAGGAGCTGGCGGGTGATGGCGAGCCCGAGGCCGGTCCCGCCTTGCGCATGCTCGCCCTGCACGAAGGGCTGGAACAGGCGAGGCTGGAGCGCTGGCGGGATCCCTGGCCCCTCGTCCGCCACCTCGATCACGACACACGGCTGCGCCGCCTCCTCGGCGGCAGCGGCCCACACCCTGACGGTCCTGCCGGCCGGCGAGAACTTCGCCGCGTTCTCCAGCACGTTGCGGAGCGCTTGCCGGAGCCGCACGGGATCCGCCTCGATCAGGGGCAGCGGCTCGATGATCGCGAGCTCGAGCCGGAGCTCCTGCTCCTCGAACAGGGGAGCCACCGAGCCCAGCACGCCCTTCACCAGGGCCCCGGCGTCCACCTCCGGCTCCGGCGTGATGCCGAACGAGCCGGCGTCCATCCGCGCGGCGTCGAGGAGGTCCTCGACCAGGCGCGCCAGATCGTCAGCCTCGCTCACGATGTTCGCCAGCAGCCGTTCGGCGGCTTCCCTCTCCAGGCGACCTCCCAGGCCAGCGAGCGTGAGAGCCCCGCCCTTGATCACGGCCACCGGGGTGCGCAGCTCGTGGCTGACCGCTGCGTAGAACGAGGCCTTGGACTGTGCCATCTCCTGCAGCTCTGCCACCAGGCGGGTCAGGGTGCGGTTGGCCTCGGCCAAGTTGGCCGTCTGCCGAGCCACCTCGCGGTCCAGCGCGGCGTTCGTGCTCGCGAGGTCCCCATTGAGGGCCACCTCCCGGGCCAGGGAGGCCTCCAGCTGCCGGGCGACCACCTCTCGGGCCTCCGCCGCCTCGCGCAAGATGGCCGCCGTCCGCTCCAACTCGTGGCCGACGGCGAGGAACTCACGGGGCACCAGCCGGCCCAGGCGGCTGGCCACGATGGGGCCCCGGAACGGCATGCCGCCGACCTCTTGGGCGAGGATCGCGAGCGGCCGGGCGATCGCCCCCGCCAGCAGCACGGCCCAGATGAGCGCCGTGACGACGGCCACGCCGAGCCCGATCAGCAGCACCCGCTCCTCCCGGGCCGCCACCTCCGCGAGGATCGCCTGCGCGCCGCTCATCCCTTGCTCGTTAATCGTGCCGAAGCGTTCACACGCCGCAGCAAGGCGCTCGCGCGCCCGATCGACCTTCCGGCGGGCCGCGGGCGGCTCCCCCCGGGTTTCGCGTTCCAGCGTCAGGTAGCGCTGGAAGGCCCCCTCGACCACGTCGAGCTGTTGCCGCTCACCGGGGAAAAAGGTCGCTGCCTGCTGCTGGTGGGTGAGGACGTCGCGGAACCGTGCGACCGCCGCTGAGTACTGGCGCTCATCGTCGCTGTCGGACAGCGTCGATGACGTGGGAAATCCGAGCACGAGGTCCTTCAGCCGGGTCGCGGCGACCACACTGGGGACGGCGTTTTCCATGATCTCGTGCGTCTGGCCATGGACCCGCTCGGCCTCGTGACGCAGCACCACGCCAGTCACCACGAGGACCGCCAGGATGGTGGCGAAGGCGAAGGCCACCAGGGCATAAGCCGTGGGTGCGAAAAGGGCGCGTGGCATGTCAGTCGGGCACCAGCTGGTAGCCACGCCCGCGCACGGTCCGGACAAACCGGGGCGCCCCGGGGTCGGGCTCGAGGCTCTGGCGCAGGCGGTTCACATGGACCCGAAGCGCCGCGAGGCTGCTGTCATCTTCGTGGCCCCAGACGCGTAGCTGCAACACCCCATTCGGCACGACCTCCCCCTCGGCGTCGGCCAGGCAACTGAGAAGGAGAAACTCGATCCGGGTGAGCGTCCGACGCTCCCCGTCGACCTCCACCTCGTAGGTCGCCGGCAACAAACGCAGCCGCCCGCAGACGCGCTCGTGCTCCACCAACGCCGGCCGCCGCAGGCGCCTGAGCAGGGCCTCGCACCGCCAAAGCAGTTCCTGCGGCGCGAAGGGCTTGACAAGGTAGTCGTCGCCACCGGCATCGAAGCCCAGGCCCTTGTCTGTCAGCTGGTCCCGAGCCGTCAGGAACAGGATGGAGCTGTCCGGGTACCCAGGCTCCTCGCGCAGGGTGCGGCAGACGGTGAGGCCGTCCATCTGGGGCATCATGACGTCGAGGATGATCAGGTCTGGCTCGTGCTCGCGGGCAGCCCGAAGCGCCTCCACACCGTTCGTGGCGGAGACCACCTGGTAGCCGGCCATGTTCAGGTTCAGTTCGATGATGAAGCGAAGCTTCTCGTCGTCATCGGCGATGAGCACTGTCTTCATGAGGCGGTGACCTGGCTCGGAGAGCGGTGGGACGACGCGACGCGCGGAGGCAGCGCGTCAGACCTCGACGCGGTCCCTTGTTACTTAACACGTGTCGGGCCTGGGCGGTAGCCTCGCTCTGGTGGTGGCGCCGGCCGGCCAGACTCGTTCCGGCCTGCACAGGGGACGTGGCAAGACGACTGGAAGGGCCTGGGCCAACTACGGGAAGGCTGCTGCCGGCTGTCCCCACTGGAATGGCGGTCGTGTGCCCCGTTCGGCAGCCAGAGGCCCCAACCGGGATCGAACCCGGAAGGCTGTCAGGTGCGATTTCCGAACCTGGCTCCGAGCCGGCGCCCACGGGGATCGCTGCGGTCGCTCGGCTCTAACCTTGCCCGACGACTTGCGTGAACGATCGCCGGGGCTGCCCACAAGGGGCCTTGACTTGATTTTCGCAAAATGCGAATATGATACCAGCGCGATGCACATCATCTCCCGCCGCAAGCTGGCCGACTTCTTCGCTGCCAACGCCGCCGCCCAGAAACCGCTCGAAGCCTGGTTCAAGATCGTCAGCCAGGCCTCGTGGAGCAACTTCGTCGAGCTCCGGCAGACCTTTCCCTCGGCAGACCTGGTGGGGCGGCTCACGGTGTTCAACCTGGGCGGGAACAAGTTCAGGCTGATCGCCAAGGTGACTTACCGCGTGGGACCCACGAATGGGACAGTCTTCCTTCGCAGCATCCTGACGCACGCGGAATACGACAAGGGAGGGTGGAAGCATGATCCTTGGCTCTGACGTCATCTACGACGCGCTCATCGCCCGCTTCGTCCCGCGGGCGCTGCACGACGAGCAAGATTATGAGCAGGCCATCGCGATCATCGAGGGCTTGCTGGCCAAACCGGAACTCCATCCCTCGGAGCAGGAATACCTGAGCCTGATCACCCAGCTGGTGGCTGCCTATGAAGCGTCGAACGATCCAGTTGCCGACGTGAGCGGGGTCGAGATGGTCCGGTTCCTCATGGACCAGCACAACCTGAAGCAGAAGGACCTCGTCGACATCTTCAAGACGCCGTCGATCCTCTCGGAGGTGCTCTCCGGCAAGCGGGAGCTGAACAAGTCCCACATCGAAGGCCTCGCAAGGAGGTTTCAGGTCTCACCAGCGGTTTTCTTCGAGACGGTCTGAAGCCCCAACGGGGCTCGAACCGGTGAGAGCCCCCAACCGCCGGGACATTCGGGCGCTCAGGGAGCGCTGGTACGAGCCATACCCCAAGCCCCCAAAGTGTTCGAAACAGTGGCCTCAACTGCATCTACAGTCGAGGCCACTTCAGAAGTACCCCCAACGTGACAGTTATCGAACTCTGGTGACCAGGTTTTTCGAGGCGCTGGCAGAGCCGGAAGTCCCGCAACTGCTGAGTTCGGGCCAGGTTACACGAGGCAAAACCAGGCTGAGATGGCGACGCCTGAGAGCCTGAGGGTTGGAGACCCACTGGACCATGGCGGGTGGTGGGCAGTGAAGATTTATTCCCTC
Organism: Candidatus Sericytochromatia bacterium; assembly: GCA_035285325.1. Lineage (NCBI taxonomy): Bacteria > Bacillati > Candidatus Sericytochromatia > Candidatus Sericytochromatia bacterium. Next base: position 2,080 of record JAYKJB010000088.1, on the reverse strand, counting down.
CGAGGTATAATCCTCATGTGTCATATACGGTTCTCACGACCGACACCTTCGATCAGTGGTTCCTCGGGCTGACAGCGAAGAAGTAAACGAAGCTCCTTGCCAGCATCGGACTGCTGGAGGCCAGAGGGCCCGCGTTGCCGTTTCCTCACAGCTCAGCTGTAGCCGGGTCCCGGCACGGTCACGTGCGTGAGTTGCGGGTTCAGGTCGGCGGCCAGCCTTACCGCGTGCTCTACGCCTTCGACCCGAACCGGGCCGCCATTCTGCTGCTGGGGGGCGACAAGACGGGGGATGACCGCTGGTACAGGACCCACCTCCCGATCGCAGACGACCTGTATGACGCCCACCTGAAGAGCTTGGAGGACGACGACGATGCCAAAGGCTAAGCCGCTCGATGCGCTCAAGGCGAAGCTCGACCCTGCGGTCGTGGCAGACGCCGCGAAGGAAACCGACACGATGCTTCGGCAGATGGCCCTCGCGGAGTTGCGGGAGGCAAGAAAGCTCACGCAGATGAACCTGGCCCGGACGCTGGGCGTCGGTCAGGGCGCCGTGTCGAAGATCGAGAAGCGGACGGACATGTACCTGAGCTCGCTCGAGAGCTACATCAAGGCCATGGGCGGTCAGTTCCGCATGATCGCGAGCTTCCCGGACGGGGAGGTCGAGATCAAGCTCCTGTCCGACCTCGACAACCCGGATCAGGCCACGGCCTAGCCCACGCCCACCTACTTGCCGCCCTCGACCACCAGGCCGATGCCGGGCACGTAAGTCACGGGCTTGCCCACGGGCGGCGCCTCGGGGCCCCAATCAAAGGGTGGCAGGGGCGGGGCCAGGTCGGCATCCAGCCACGCCTTCGACTCCTCGTCCGGCCCGGGATGGCCCTTGTCACGCAGCAGGGCCACCAGGAGCCCGATGGCTTCCTCGGTTTCGGTGTCGGCGAGTTGATCGACCAGGCGATGAAGATCGTCCTTGGTGGCCATGACATGCCCTCAGATGCGCGGAACGAGAGCATTATACCCGAGCGCTTCGCCGCGACGAACCACCCGGTGGCAGGTCTTCCAAGACTCCCCCCGAACAGGGATCGAACTACGAAAATAGCCGTCCCATCAGAATCCTCGGGGAGTTCCGATGCACCGATGGGCGGTGGACCGGCTTCAATAAAAGAGCCCAAAACAAGGCCCCACCTGAATCAACAGGTGGGGCGAAGTGCCTAGTACCCCCAACGTGACAGTTATCGAACCCTGGTGGCCCGGTTCTTAGAGGCGCTGGCGGACCCGGAGGTCCGGCAACAGAGATCTCCGAACTTTTCTCCGAACGGATCTCCGAACCGGCGGTAGCGGGGATGGCGTGCGGTCGGCACATCCAAAACCTTCTCCGAAGAGCCTCCTGAGAATCACCAGGCGCTTCCAGGCTATCAGGTGGCCCCGTTGAGCCTGCGGGCACGCGGATCCACCGCGCGAGCCGCCGTGATGGCCGCAACCGCCTCCTTGTAGAGCACCTGTTTCATCCACGTCTGGTACGGCACGCCCGCCAGTTCTGCCGCCTGCCGCACGACGTCGAGCGGCGCCACCTCCCAGCGGAAGGTGACGTGGGCCTTGCGAGCAGCCAGCTCCGCGTCGGCCTCCGCGATCGCGGCCTCGGCGCGGGCCTCCGCGGCCGGGTCATCGAAGGGGAAGGGCTCGCGCGCGCTCATTTCCGCCTCGACCTGCGCAGCCGTCAGCCCGGGCTCTGGCGCAGCGCGTCGGGCGCGCGGGGTGGGGGTCGTCATGAGGGCCTCCTTACTCGCCTTCGCGGCGGTCGAAGCAGCTGATGATCAGGACGAGGGTGTTGTCCGTGTCCTTCTCGTGCCACTTCCAGTACAAGCCTTCGGTGTCCGTGAAAGACTCGAACCGCTGGCGCGCTTCGTTCCAACGCTCCTCGGTGAAGCCGAACCAGACAGCCATCGCCTGCGCCTCGGTCTTCCGGTGGCGGGCGTAGATGTGCGCCATCGTGTCGTCCAGCGGGTCCGACTTGAAGACGAAGGTGATGCCGTTCCGCTTCCGGTTCCAAAAGGGCATGCGGACCTGCCTTTCTGATCCCAGAGTAG
>JAYKJB010000087.1 GCA_035285325.1 Candidatus Sericytochromatia bacterium | reverse complement strand
TTGTCGGGCGCACAGACACGAACAAGCGTGCGCTGGCCATGTGGGTGGCCCTCTCTTCATCATGACGCTGCGCCCTTCATCTGGAGATTGTCTCGTGCAAGCCCACTGGATCGATTACGCCATCCTGCTCATCTACGCGTGCTTCGTGGTGGGCATCGGCTTCGTGTTGAAGCGACGGGTCACGACCGCTGAATCCTTTTTCATCGCCGGTCGTCAAATTCCTGCCTGGATCACGGGATTGGCCTTTCTGTCGGCCAACCTGGGCGCGCTCGAGGTCATGGGAATGGCCGCCAACGGCGCCAAATACGGCCTGTTGACCAACCACTTCTACTGGGTGGGGGCCATCCCGGCCATGGTCTTCGTGGGCGTCTTCATGATGCCGTTTTACTATGGGTCCAAGGCGCGCAGCGTGCCGGAATACCTGAAGCTACGCTTCGATGAGAAAACCCGCGGGCTCAACGCCCTGACCTTCGCCGGCATGACCGTGCTGGCCTCGGGCATCAACATGTTTGCGATGGCCAAGGTCTTCCAGTTGCTGCTGGGCTGGTCGATGGACGCCAGCATCCTGGTCTCGGCGCTGGTGGTGCTGTCCTACACGCTGGCGGGTGGCCTGGCCTCCTCGATCTACAACGAGGTACTGCAGTTTTTCCTGATCGTGTTCGGGTTCCTGCCGCTGGTGGTGCTGGGCCTGATCGACGTGGGGGGCTGGAATGGCCTGGTGAACAAGCTTCCCGCTGGCTTCACCCACGCTTGGAGCGCGATCGGCGATGCCAGCGCCAACCCGATGGGCATCGAATGGTTCGGCCTGGTGATGGGACTGGGGTTTGTGCTGTCGTTCGGCTACTGGTGCACCGACTTTCTGGTGGTGCAGCGGGCCATGGCGGCCGAGAACATGACCGCCGCGCGCAACACCCCCCTGATTGCGGCGGTGCCCAAGATGCTGTTTCCCTTCCTGGTCATCACGCCGGGGCTGATCGCCCTGGCGCTGACCCTGCACCCGGCCGTCGGGGCGGAACCGCTGCTGCAAAAGCTGCCCGACGGAAGCTGGGATTACAACAACGCCTTGCCCATGTTGATGGCCCACTATTACCCGACAGGCATGCTGGGGCTGGGCCTGACGGCGCTGCTGGCCTCTTTCATGTCGGGCATGGCCGGCAATGTGACGGCCTTCAACACGGTCTGGACCTACGACATCTACCAGGCCTACCTCAAGAAGGACGCCTCGGATGCCCATTACCTCTGGATGGGGCGTCTCACGACGGTGGTCGGCATCGCCATCTCGGTCGGCGCCGCTTACCTGGCCATGAACTTCAACAACATCATGGACTACCTGCAGTTGCTGTTCTCCTTCTTCAATGCCCCCCTGTTCGCCACCTTCCTGCTGGGCATGTTCTGGCGGCGCGCCACCGGCCACGGGGCCTTCTGGGGCCTGCTGGCCGGCACGCTGGCCGCTATGGGACACTACGCCGCGATCAAGGGCGGCGTTCTGCACTATCCCTCGGACATGGCCGGCAATTTCTACGGGGCCATCTATGCCTTCATGGCCTGCCTGCTGGGCACGATCGGGCTGAGCCTGGTGACGCGCGCCAGACCGGAGGCGGAGCTGGTCGGACTGGTCTACCAGCTCACCCCGCGGGAGTCAGACCACCACGCGCCCTGGCACCAGCGCCCCGCGCTGGTCGGCAGCGTGGTGCTGGTGTTGACGCTGGCCCTGAACGTCTGCTTCTGGTAAGGAGGAGAAAGCCATGCTGGATATTCGTCTGCCCATCGGTGGCATGTTCCTGTTCATTGGCGCCTTGCTCGGCGTGTACGGGATGTTGCGCCCACACGGGCCACTGCCCGTCGCGCTCCCGCTGGACCTCAACACGCTGTGGGGCGCCGCCATGGCCGGCTTCGGCCTGCTGATGCTCGGCTGGATGCGTGCCCGCCCCACGTCGGCGGAGCCCCCTTCGCCCGACGCGTGAACCGGACAAAGGGTGCGCACAGAGGGCACTGGCGCTCAGACCGCCGCAAGCGGGGGACCCCTCAGCGAAACCAGGGGACCAGGCTTCGCTGAGATCGTGGCGCGCCGCCAGGGCTAACCGTCCTGAGCCGCCCCGTGAAACTGCGCCGCCTCGGTGGAGCCCCGCAACGCCCCCGTGGTGGCCAGGCCCCCGGCGAGCGTGTCGAGCACGGCGTCGAAGTAACCGGTGCCCACCTCCTGCTGATGGCGCACCGCCGTGTAGCCCTGCGTGCTGGCGGCCAGTTCGCGGGCCTGCAGCGCGACGTAGGCGGGCATGCCCTCAGCCCGATAGGCGGAAGCCAGCTCGAAACTGTGGAAATTCAGCAGATGCCAGCCGGCCAGGGTCACGAACTGGAAGGCATAGCCCATTCGCCCCAGTTCGGGCTGAAAGGCGGCGATCGCATCGTTGTCGAGTTGCTGACGCCAGTTGAACGAGGGCGAGCAGTTGTAGGCCAGGCGCTTGCCGGGATAACGGGCGTGGATCGCGGCCGCGAATTGAGCGGCCTCGGCCAGATCCGGGTGCGAGCTTTCGAACCAGAGCACATCCGCATAGGGGGCGTAGGCGAGGCCCCGGCGGATGGCGGCGGCAAGTCCGTCCTGGATGCGCCAGAAACCCTCGGACGTCCGCTCCCCCGTCAGGCTGGCGTGATCGGCCGGGTCGATGTCACTGGTGATCAGCCCCGCCGACAAGGCATCGGTTCGCGCGATCAGAACGTTCGGGACATCCAGCACATCCGCGGCGAGGCGGGCGGCGCGCAGGGTCCGAATGAACTGGCTGGTCGGCACCAGCACCTTGCCTCCCAGATGGCCGCACTTCTTCTCGCTGGCCAGCTGATCCTCGAGGTGTACCCCGCCCACCCCCGCCTCGATCAGGGACTTGACCAGTTCGAAGGCATGGAGCGGCCCGCCAAAACCCGCCTCGGCATCCGCCACCAGCGGGACATACCAGTCGGTGGCCGCCTCGCCCGCCACGCGGGCCACCTGGTCACGGCGCATCAGGGCCTGGTTGATGCGCCGCACCAACATCGGCATCGAGTGCGAGGGATAGAGGCTTTGATCGGGATAGGTCTGGCCGGCCGCATTCTGGTCCGCGGCCACCTGCCAGCCTGAAACATAGATGGCTTTCAGGCCCGCCTGCACCATCTGGACCGCCTGGGCCCCACTGAGCGCGCCGAAGGTATGCAGGTAGGGCTCGTGGTTGAGCAGATGCCAGAGGCGACGAGACGCGATTTCAGACCAGGTGTGGGCCGGCTTGAGCGACGGACGCAGGCGGACGACCTGTTCCGCCCGATAATCCCGACGCACGCCCTGCCAGCGCGCGTCCTCCCGCCAGCTCCGCTCCAGGGCCTCTGCCTGTGCCAGGTGGGTGTCGAAGACCATGCATGCTCTCCTTGATGGCCGCCCACGGCCTGACTCGGCAGGCCGAAGGCGGCGGCACGAACCATGCCGCGTGCGGTCACCATACGGGCTTCTCGCCGCGTCGCGTGAGGCGTTGCGTCGGGTGCACGCGGCTGGCCAACCTGATGTCAGACGCGTGGCAGGCCTTTGGGGTGGCCACCAGGGGCCGTCAGCTCGCAGCGTAGCGCGCCGATGGAAGGGGCGCACCGGTCAAAAGGGCCAAGCGGGTCGGCCGAAGGCGACAGAAATCCGCCGCGACCTGGCCGGGTGGCCCCGCTCAGGCCGCCGCCCCCTGGGGCCCCACGCGCCAGGTGACGGTCGCGACAGCCACCACCTCATCCTGGGCATCGCGCACCTCGGAGACGACCATCACCTCGCGGTCGACCGAACAGTCGGGCACCCCCGCCTCACAGGTGGCCACCAGGCGTCCCCGGGCCTTCTTGCGATATTCCATCGTGACCCGGGTGACGATCGCGCGGCCGTGAGCAGGCAACGCGATGTTCATGGCCAGGCCGCTGGTGGCTTCTGCCAGATTGGCCAGGGCGATCGCGTGGATCGAGCGCAGGTGGTTGCGCACGGCCCGCCGATCTTTCATCGACAGACGCGCGTAGCCGGGCCGCAACTCGTCCACGCGCAGACCGACGGTCCCGGTGTACGGCACGAGCCAGCCAAACAGGCGACTGAACAGCCAGCGCCCTCCCGGCACCCGCTGACAGAACTGCCAGGCGGAGCGAAGCTGGACGGCGGCGGATCGGGCCATGACGCGACTCCCTCAGGGTTGGGCCAGCCCCATCATAGCAGTCCAGGCTGGACCGACGCGGTGGCCGACGTCGCTCCGTGCTATGGCCCGGGCCCAGCAGGCCGCGTTACACTCATGGCGTCTGACCGGCAGGCGGGGCAAACGCCTGCTTCCGACAGGCCGTGGAGGCGCACGCAGGCCAATGCCCACTTCGGAATCGTGGGATGTGATCGTGATCGGGGGGGGCCCGGCTGGCCTGATGGCAGCCGTGTCGGCGGCGCGGGCGGGCGCGCGCACCCTACTGCTGGAAAAGGGCGATCGCCTCGGCCGCAAGCTGATCATCTCGGGCGGCGGTCGCTGCAACGTCACCAACGCGGGAGACACCGCCCATCTGGTGGCCATGATCGTCGGCAACGGACGCTTCATGCACAGCATCTTCCCGCAGTTCTCCAACCACGACATCATCGCCTTCTTCGAGGGGCTCGGGGTGAGATTGAAAGAAGAGGACCACGGCCGCATGTTTCCGGTCACGGACAAGGCCACCACCGTGGCCGCCACCCTGATTGCGCATCTGGAGGAACTCGGCGCACGGGTCTGGCTGGAAGCTCCCGTGGCGGAACTCTGTCTGGCGCAGGGACGCATCGCGGGGGTCCGCTTGCGGAACGGTGACACCGTGCTGGCCCGCCAGGTCGTGGTGGCCGTGGGAGGCAAATCCGTGCCCAAAACCGGCTCGACCGGTGACGGCTACGCCTGGGCCGAGGGGGCCGGGCACACCATCACGCCCCTGTTCCCGACCGAGGTGCCGATCCATCTGGCGGCGCCCTGGGTGCAGACCCGGCGCCTGCAGGGCCTGTCGTTGAAGGAGGTGCCTGTGAGCCTGTTCAACGCCAAGGGCAAACGCCTGACCACCCAGGTGGGAGACGTCGTGTTCACCCACTTCGGGCTGTCAGGCCCGGCGGCGCTGCGCCTCGGGCATTACGTCTCAGTGGCAACCGCTCGTGGCGAGACGCCGTTGCGGCTCGAACTCGACTGGCGTGCCGAGGCCCACGAGGCGGCCGTATTGGACGAGATTCGCGGCCGGTTGGCGGCCGAACCCAAAAAGGCCATCAAGAACTCGCTGGCCGGCTTGCTGCCGGAGCGGGCCCTGCAGCTGTTGCTGGAACTGGCGGCGCTCGATCCGGAACAGACCCCCGCGCACCTTCCCCGCAGTGGATTGGTCCAGCTGGCGGCCCAGATCAAACGCTTTGCGGCCCAGGTCTCGGGCACCGGCAGCCTGGAGGAGGCCTTCGTCACCGGCGGCGGCGTGTCGCTGAAGGAAATCGACCCCCGCACGCTGGAGTCGAGGAAAACCGCGGGCCTGGCGTTTGCCGGTGAGGTGCTCGACGTCCATGCCCACACCGGCGGCTACAACATCACGGTGGCCCTGACGACCGGCTGGGTGGCGGGCCGCTGGGCGGCGGCGCGCGCGCGTGACGAGAGGTCCAGGGTATAAGGTGTCCAGCCCCGGGGGAGGTGCGCGCGCCATGCCTGTCGAGACCAAGCGAGGCCCTCATCACGCCGGCCCGATCATCGGGTGGGCGGGCCTGCTGACGAGCCTCTGGCTACTGGGGGCCGGGACGGCCCAGGCCACCGGCCAGGCCCCCCGGGTGCCTGCGCCGCCCGTCGTGGCGGCGGGGGGGGTGCGCCTGCCGCCCCCGGTCATCCACACCCGCGAGCGGCTGATCCAGCTGGCCCGTCGCGGGCAGTACGAGGAACTGGAGCGCCTGGCGCTGCTGGGCGAGGGCCCGTTTACTTACCATCTCGGCTTCGAGAAGCGTCGGCCGGCGGTTCTGTGGCGCGCGCGGGCCAGCCGCGGCGACGATCCCCTGCCACGCCTGGTCGCGCTCCTGCGCACCCCTCCCGTGCGTGCGGATGACCCCACCCTGTTCGTCTGGCCGGCCGCGGCCCAACAGCCCAGTGACGCGGCCTGGTTGGCCCTGCGGGGGGTCTACGACCCGAACCGGATCCAGCAGTTTCAGCGCGCAGGCTACACGGGCTGGCGGGTCGGCATCGACCCTGCGGGCCGCTGGACCATGTTGCTCAGTGGCCCCTGATCGCAGCGGTGCTCAGGGACGATTCCAGTCGCCCGTCTCCCAGCCTTCGAGGCTGGGGTCGAAAGGAGCCCCCTCCAGCGGGGCAGCGGGCGACGGCTCTTCCGCCTCGCCAGGATGCTCGCCGTCGTGTCGGACTGGCGGGGCATCCACCTCGGCGGGCACCGGCGCGGGCGTGACCACCACCGGCGCCGGCGCGGTAGCGCGCCCCCGACTGACCTCGCGCACGATGCCATCTCTGAAGCGAAAAGCCTGAGCGGCCTTCGCCCAGTCAAGCCGCCCGAGCACCCCGGCCGAGCGAGCCAGGCGACGGAGCTGCGCCGCATAATCGAGCCCCGTCTCATACACGTCGGGATAGGCCGAGAGCCAGATGTCCCGACCCGCCACGGCCAGCAGGACCGGCTCGTACACCACATGGACCGGGGTGCCGACCCAAACCCGCTCGTAGAGGTCCTTGATGTCGGCGGCCCGGAAGCGGACACAGCCGTGCGAGGCATAGCGCTTGATGGAGAGGGGCGCGTTGGTGCCGTGCATCCCGAACTGGCCTCGCCAGATGCCAATCCAGCGCGGCCCCAGCGGGTTGTCAGGCCCGGGGGGCACCTCGAGCGTCACGCGTTGACCCCGCGAGGCCATTTCCTTCTGGATGGAGGCAGGCACGAACCAGGTCGGATTTTTCTCTTTCGAGACCACCCGGGTGGAGCCGATCGGCACGGGGCGGTCCGGCGTCGAGACCGCCACGGGGTAATCGCGTTCCACCTGGCCGTCGTGCACCAGATACACGTGACACTCCGGCACGTTCAGGACCACGCCCTGCACCTGGGCGGCGAAACGCGGCGTGACCCGACGCGTGTCCACGCGCACCCACCCCCGACGCACGCGTTGCAAACGCACCGGATGCACCCCGTGGCGAACGCCCAACCAGGCCACCGAGTCCCCCGCTCGCAGGCCGACACCGAACACCGCACCGCTCAGCCGGCCAGGCCAGCAGCGCACGCCCGATTCCGCCCAGGCCGGTGCGGTCGGCCAGGGCCACAGGCTGCCGAGGCCCCCCAGCAGCCAACAGACCCCCGAAGCGGCCAGGCGCAGGCCCAAGCATCTCATCCGGAGGCCACCATCAGCCGTCGTGAGGGGCCGGATAAAGCGGATAGCCGGGCGGCCTCAGCGGCGTCGGAGACGGGATGGGGGTGGGGGTCGGCGTGGGGCTGGCCGTGGGGGTGGCGGTCGGCGTGGGCAGCGGCGAGACGGGCAAGGACGGAGAGGCCGGCAGCAAGACGGGCGGCGCCGTCATTTGCGGCCGAGGGCTGCGACTGGGTCGCGGCGAGGGCGGGGTCGGCGGCGGCGGGGCCAGATTGACCGGGATGCCGTCCCGGTCTCGCAGCGCCCGTTCCAGCGCTGGCGCGTGAATCCGAGCAAGCACGCCAGCCTCCTTGGCCAGCTGTTTCACCGCGGCGTGATAGTCATAGCCCAGGTTGTAATAGTCCGGATAGACCGACAGCCAGATGGCCGATCCCTCTACCCCCAGGATGACGGGCTGGTAAATCACCCGAACCCGCATGCCCATTCGCACCCGATCATACAGGTCCTCGATGTCATCGCGCAGGAAGCGAACGCAGCCGTGCGAGGCATAGCGCTTGATCGACCAGGGCATGGTGGTGCCGTGAAAACCGAAAGTGCCATCTGCAAACCCGATCCAGCGGGACCCCAGCGGATTCTCCGGCCCAGGCAGAATGAAACGCTTGACCTCGCGGCCCTGATCGGCCATCTCTTTCTGAATCGAGCTGGGCACGAACCAGGTGGGGTTCTTCGAGAGGCTCACGACGCGGGTCGGCCCGATCGGAGCCTTGTGCTCGGCATTCGACACGCCCACCGCATAGTCCTTCACCAGTCGGCCTTTCTCGAGCAGGTAGACGTGCGCTTCCGGCAGGTTGACGACGAGGCCGTCCAGATCGCGAGGAAACGAGGGCGTGACGCGGCGCAGGTCGACCTGGATCACCTCTCCGACCTCCATGCCATCGAGCAGCGTGGCGCCATTGGGCTTGGTGATGCGAATGGGGTTGATCTTGAACTGGACGCCGAGCTCGTTGAGGTAATCCCCGGGGCGCACCTTGTACGTTTGAAGAGCCCCGGAAAGCTTGCCCGGTCGGAGCAACAAGCCGTCCGGGTCGAGCGAAGGGGTCTTGGGCGGGGCCGGGCGCGTGGCCGCCGCCAGGCCATCCAGCGGGTGCCACGCCAGCAGGCTGGCCGCCAGCAATGCCCGCACGCCCCACCTGATCCCACCACTCGACTGCAATGCCCGCACTCCCGCCTGCTGCGACGCCCCGAAACACCGGATCCACGTCGTCGTGAAATCGTAAAAAGGCAAGCGGGCCTTGTCAATCGGCGCCATACCGCCGCCCGCCGCTCGGCCACCCGGTACGTCCCCGTGGCGGGCCGATGAGGTCCCCCCGCTCACTCGGGGCACCCCTGCACATAGCGACGCGCGTTGTCGAGATACAGGTAGGCCTTGCCGAGCAGCACGGGGTCCCGTTGCGATGACCGCCAGGCCTGGGCCGAGACGGCATAGGGGCCGTCCGGCCAGTCGCCCGTGTCCACCCGCGCCTGCCACGTCAGCCCCTTGCGCTCGGCCTCCGCCACCTTCTGGTTGTTCAGCCAGAAGGAAACCGCCTGATAGGTCTCGGCATCGGGCGGGACGGTGCAGACGAAGCGTGTCTCGCCGCGCGCCAGATAGCGCTGCAGCCGCTGCCCCGGATAGGAGGCCCGGTTGTCTCCCACGGCCTGAATCGTGAAGGTCACGTTCAACCAAGCCTGACCACTCTCCGAGATGGTCTTGGAAATCTCCTCATCGTCCCAGACCACCAGTTGCACCAGGTCCACCCCCTCGACCCAGCCGTAGCTGGGATCGGGAGGCATTTCCTGGGACAGGAAGGCCGTGACGAGTTCGTCCACGGGTTTTCCCGACTTGGCTGAAAGCTGGTCAAGCACCGTCACCAGACGCGCCTCGATGTGGGCCAGCAGGTTGCTGGCCTGGTCTGGCTCGAAAGTTTCCGGCAGCCATTCGGAACGCGCCACGGCCCGGGCCAGAATGGTGCTGGCCAGCGACAGTTCCACGCCGCGGTGAGGGGGATGATGCAGCAAACGACGAGGGGGAGGGAGGCCACGCAGCAGGACCTCCGCACAGTCCATTGGCGCCTTGGGACGCGCGAAGGCGTAAAGCACCTGAGGGGGATCGGAAGCGAACTGGGCCCGCAGAAAGATCGGCTCGCCATCGGCCAGATTCCTGAACTTGAAGGCGCCGGCATCGTCCGTCGTCACCGGGGCGCGATCCGAACGCGGACGACCGTCGAGATTCACGACGGCCACCGGCGTGCGGGACAGCGGACGATGGCCCAACCTGACGAAAGGGCTCTCGAGCACGGGCGCGAGCGTGTAGCCAGGCTGCTCGGCCAGGCCGCTGTTGATGATCAAGGCATAGGCCAGATTCGCCGCAGGCGCAGGCGGCACGCCGCACGCCGCCAAGCTGGACAGCGCGACTCCGAGCAGCGAACGAACCACGCGTGCGGCGCTCACATGCCCCCCAAGGTCAGCGCGGGCCCCATCATCGTCTCGCTGAATCCAGGCCCGTACAAGGCCTGTGCCCGATAGCCCACGCGCAGGTTCAATGTACCCAGGTCTCGCTCCAAGCCGAGCTCGGCGGCACCGTAACCCAGCAAGGGCAGACCGGGCAATCCGCTGTCCACGAAGGCGAGCAGGGCCGGCGCCCAGTTCGCCTCGGTCGTCAGGCGCCAACCGGCAAGCCAGCCGTCGAAGGCCTTGATGCCCAGTGACCCCAGCAGCGGGCCTGCGATCTGGCGACCGGCAAAGAAGTTGTAGCTGGCCACCGGCGGGGCGCCGGAATGAACGCCCTGGGTGAAGACCCCGATCGCCCCGGCACCCAGGCGAAGCCGCCAATCGCCGCCCGCGAAGTGCGGGCCGAGCCAGGCCTCCGTCTGAAACTGGAGGCGATTGTGGAGGCTCAACGGCAGCAAGCGGTCTTGAAAGCTGAGGGAAAGGGCGCGCAGGCGCCCCTCGAACGCCCACCAGGTGGCCTCGGCCGCATGTGCCGGCAAGGCCAGCTGGGCGTGCAGCGTCGGGACCCCGCTCAGTCGGGTGTCGGACTCACCCGCAGGGTAGTTTTCAGCCCACGTGACACCCGAAAAACCCAGGGCCAGCACCGAACCGGCCGCCACAGGATGCTGAAAGACAGGCAAGGGGGTGCGCGACTCCGGAATCGACTTGGGCCGCACCACCAGACGCCCTCGGGTCGCATCGTCCAGCACGCGCACATCGGTGGCCCCGATCACGGTCAGCAGGACCCGCGGCGGATTGGTGGCATCCTCCGGCACGGAGGCCCAGTCCGCCAAAATCGAGATGACCTCCGGACGTCCCCGAGCTGGCACGGGCGGCCGCAGCGTGCTGCCGGGAAAGGTGAGTTCGGCCACCTCGCGGCTGCGCCAAGTCAAGCGATACATCGGGGCCGTCCCCTCATAAGGAATCACGAGGGCGGCCAGCTCTCGGTCGTAGATCGGTTGGCCGAGCACCGTGCTGACCGGCTCAGGGGCCAGCTGCGCCCAGGCTGGCGCCTGAGCCGTGAGCACGGCGATCGCGCACGTCGAGGCAAGGCCAAGCGCCTTCATTCGAGCCCCCCCAGCGCCAGCTGCAGTCCCGCCGGTCCAACCGGCGCTTGGTCGGGAATGGCCCGTGCGCTGCTGGCCCCCGGAGTCTGGGTGGGAGAGGCCGAGGGGGTCGGCGTGGCCGTCGGCGTGGCGGTGGGGGTCGGCGTGACGGTGGGGGTCGCGGTCGGCGTGGCGGTCGGGGCAGCCGTGGGGGTGGCCGTGGCCGTCGGACTGGGGCGAGGCGTGGTGGTGGCGGAGGGCTTGGGCGTGGCCGGAGACCCGATGTTGTTGGGGGACGGCGTCGGCGTGGGGGACGGGGTCGGCGTGGCAGGCGCCACGGAACGGCGGGGCGTGGGCGAGGGGAACAGCGAGGGCATCAGGTCTGGCGTCGGCGAGGGGCTCGGCGAACCGCTCGGGCCCGGCGAGGGGTCGAGCAGGACGATCGCCAGTCCGCTGCCCGTCCCCGGAACCAGGCTGCCGGTGTCGTAGGGATTACGCGCACACGCACACACCCCGACCAAAGAACCGAGCAAGAACAAACGAGCCGCCGCTGGAAGCATCCCGCGCATCGCAGTTTCCCTGAACGCCAATTGCACCACTTCAAGAATCGTCGACCCACCCGCGCCCATCCTAAACCGGGAAGCGCTCCGTGCCTGTTTGCGCGATCACGCTTTCCGGCGCGCGGAGCGAATGATCCGCCGCATGTTTCATGCGCACAGATTCACCGTGCCCGGATGTGCTTGAGTGGGGACAAGATGCGTCTCCCTGTGTGCTTACTGGTCATGCCGAGGCTCTGAATGCGCCTTAGCTGCCTCAGCGCCATCCTGGTAGCGACGGCTGCCGCGCTGGCGCCATCCCCTATTCTTGCGCAAACCGCCCAGCCGGCCCGGGTCGGCACGGCGTTCTACATGGGCGCGGACCGGGCGATCGTCATTCCCTTTGCAGGCACCCCACCCAGGGCCTTCTACTACCGCATCTCCCCCACCATCCATTACTTCGAATTCGAGGGGGCCAAGCTGGCCGGCGCGGCCGTCCAGGGGCACAGCGGCGTGGGGGCGCTGCGGCGCTTCGTGCTGACCGAGAAGCGCGCCAACGTGGTGCGCATCACCCTGGAAACCGCCACGCCCTCCTCGCCCGCCATCCAGCTCAAGGCGGTCGAAATGCGCTTCGAAATCTATCCCTTCGCGGGGGCCGAAACGCCTCCCAGCGCCGCCGGTGGCACCCCCGCGAGCCGCCCCCCGGCCCTCATTCCCATGCCGGTCCCGCCGAACCAACCTGCGCCGGACGAGACCCTGCCGCCCTGGTTCTTCCTGGCCAACCCGCAAATGCCCCCCGCGGCGATCACCCCACGCCGCACACCCGCCCCGGCCTTCAGCCCCGAGCCCTTGCTCCGCCCCCCCGTCCCGCCTCCCAGCGAGGAACCCGAGGCCTTTCCGAGCGGCCTGTTCTCTTTTGCCTCCCCCGCGGTGCCCCCCCTTCCCGTGACGCCCAGTGTGGCAGCCGTGCCCACGGCCCCGCCTCGCCGGACCCCACCGCCGCTCCCGGTCGCCACGCCGCTGGCCGCCACTCCCACGCCCGAGCCCTTTTTCTGGTTCTTCCCGGGTCCGAGCCAGACGAGCGCGCCCACGCCACTGCCGACCCTGACGCCCACACCGCAGCCGACCCCGACGCCCACGCCGCTGCCGACCCCGACGCCCACGCCGCTGCCGACCCCGTCGACGTTCATGTTCCCTTCACCGGTCCCGGTAGCCAGCCTGTTTCCGCCGCTGGCCCGGCCGCCTGTCACGCCCCCGAGCCCGGCCACCCTCACGGCCCCCTCCCCGCAGGTCCGGCGCTGGCTGCCGCCCACGCCAGCGCCTGTGCTACTCCAACCGATTCCCCCCAAGCGCCCCCCCCTGCCGGAGCCAGGCCCGATCGAAACCCCGCTGCCGGTGGTCCGCCCGCCGAGCCAGGCGAGCCGGCCTGGCCCGCTCGAGCCCCCTCGCACCCGCATCACGGCGGCCCGGTATGCTTCCGACCGCCACGTGCTGGTGCTGCCCTACGAAGGGGAGGCCCCCAACTTCGAGATCACCGCGCTGGCCCCCGCCGAGCTGAGGGTGGATCTGACGCGCACGATCCTGGCAGGCCCGGCCGAACGGGGCACCAAAGTGGGCGGCGATCCGGTGCTGGTGGGCTGGTCGGTGACGCCGGATGCCGCGCGCGGCAGCAGTGTGGTCAAACTTTCCCTGACCGGCGCCGGTGAGGTGGTGGTCGCGCGCGACGACGTCCGCAGGGAAATCCTGCTCTTCCCACAGCTGACGGCCGAGAGCGCCAGCGTGACGGATGGCAGCGTCAGGACCGTGCTGGGGCCCGCCACCTTCGATGAACAGGTGGGTGGACTCGCCATGGACTACCGGGGAGAGGTGCCCAAGTACAACATCACCCGGCTGACGCGCAGCCTGATCTACGTGGATTTCCCTCGGGCCGCCCTGAATCCGACGGCGGTGCAATTCGATCAGGTGACCAACTCACCGCTGGTCAGTTTCTGGCTGTTCGCCCCCCGCCCGGCGCGCGAGGCCGTGCGAGCGGTCCTGATCTTGCCCTATGGCGGCCAGGTGCAGTTGCTCGAGGACCAGGTCAGCGGACGCATCCTGCTGGTGCCTCGCCTGGGCGACTGACCGCGACGGCACCAGGAAGGCGAGCGGCGTCGGAGAGACCTGTCCAGGCGCCGCGACGGGCCCCCTGGGGGAGGGGCGTTATCGTCATCACCGACGCCCCGACGCGTGACGCGCATCGTGGTGATATGTCCATCGCCCGAGCCGTGATCCGCCTCTCGTCCGTGGCCGCCGTCATGGTGGCAGGCCTGCTGGCGTGTCCGGATGGCAGCCGGGCCGCCCCACCGGAAGCCCCCCTGCGAACCCCGGAACCCTTCACGCTGGAGCAGGAAATCCGCACGACCCAGCCCCCACGAGTGTTCAAGCCGCGCGTGATCCGAGGCACGCCCCTTCCGGTCTGGCGTCCAACCCCCGCCGAGCGCGAGCGCATGTCTGGCTTGAGAGGCCCGGGGCTGGGCGGCTACCGCCCGTTGCGCCCTGCCGCCGGCGATCTCGACAGCCGCTGGCGCCTGCTGGCGCCCACCGACGAGCCCAGCCTGGGGGCCTGGCAAATCCCGCGTTTCGCGCCACGCACCTGGTTCCGCACCTACTTCCCCACGTTCCAGGAAAATTACCCACTCGGGGCGATCGCCCTTCGCCCTGAGCCGATCCAGCGCTTTGAGGGCGGGTTGGGATTCACCACCCCGGATGGCGGCCAGGTGGACCTGGTCCTGAGCTACCTGGGTCTGACGATCTCGGACCGCCAGCTGCCCGATAGCCGGCATCAGCGGGACGACTTCAGCCTCGCCTTGACGGGCGGGCGCGCCTTCCCGGTCGGCCCGGTCAACCTCTCGCTGGAGGGCGGCTATATGGCCCGCTACCTCTCGGTGTCCAACAACATGCCGCCCCCGGCCACGGGCCGTTTTCTGACCTCGGTCTACCAGCTCTACCACGGGCCGAGCCTGCGCACCGGCCTGCTCGGGGAGCTCGGCGGCGGGTGGCGCTGGCACGCGCGCCTGGAGGGGCGTCCCTATCTGATCGCGCACGGGGATGAGGCGGTGGTGGCCGTCGGCCCGCTGTTCACCTATGTGGCTGAACCGGCCCTGAGCTGGGAACCCATGTTCGGCACCAGCTTTGAAGCAGGTTACCGCCTGGAAAACACCAGCTCTTATCGGGCCGATTTCGCCCAATCGATGCAAGGACCCTTCCTCGAATGCCGTCGCAAGTTCTGAAGGCCTGGCTGGTTTTCGGCCTGCTGCTGTCCCCGCTGACCCTGGCGTCGTGTCAGAACACGATCGAAAACACAGCGCCGGTTTACCCGGTGCTGTCGGGACAGGTCGAACTTCGCTGGGATCTGGATCCGGGCGGGGTAGCGAGCGTCCGCTACGAATTGAATGGGGTGGCGATCGGCAGCGGTCAGGACGTCAACAAGCGCTTTGCGGTTCCCTTCGACACCCGCGGAAAGACCAACGGCGCGCATCGCCTCTCGATCAGCGCGTTTGACGTGGACGGTCGCCTGCTGCGCGCCTTCAGCGCCACCATTCTGATCCAAAACTGACCTTGCCCGCGCGCTTGGCGGGAGGGGCAGCCCGGCGCAGGCCTCCACGCGCCTCGGCCCGCTGCCAGGCAGGGGGCGTCCCGCCCTGGCCGTCTCGCGTGCCGGCCGCACCCGCTGATCAGGCGGCAATCAGGGTCCCAGATGACGATCAGGGGCCCAGATCAAGAACGCGTTATGAATATTCTAAGGGGCAAAAGCCGGTTAATTTCTGCATATCCGGCGATGAATGCCTGCTTCTTTTATCTGGCCTTGGTGAATCCAAAACAAACAGCACACGAGAAAACAACCCGATCTTGGTCATCGACTGATAGGTCTGTCACATTGTGGGGCATATCACCTGTGGGGAAGGGTACGGTGAATCGATGCCTCGGCGGGAAGCCGACGAGGCAGAGGTGTTCACTATGCCTATCGTAAGTCGCACTCGAATTCTGCTGGCCACCACCTTGCTGGTCATGGGCTGTCAGGCCGCACCGCCATCGACGCGACCGATTCGTGCGTTGGCGCCGGAACTCAACCAGGGGGCTCAACGGGCCACCAGCCTGCGCATGCTGCTGCGGCAGAAAGATGTGCAGGCCGCCTTCGCCAAGAAGTACGGTCTGCAGCAGATGCAGCAGATCGACTGGGACATGGTGCGCGTCTGGCTCTCCAATTCCCGCGATGGCTTCGTGACCCGCATGGAGAAGGCCTCGCCGACGTTGGACTCGACGACCAACACCCGCACCGCGGCGCTGTTGTTCGACAATCTGACGCCCGGGGATGGCTACGGTCTGGTGCTCTACCTGTACCGGAACGGTGACCAGTCTCGGTTCGACACGGCGGAAGCCTCGGCGGTCCTGGACATCGGTCCTGAAGTGATCGCTTCGGGTTCGAACCCCAGCTTCGCCCTGCGGACAGGCCTCAACAACATCAACGTGAACGTGACCCTGACCGCACCCGGCGGTGACTTCGATGTGAACGTGGAAGATCCGGCGACGCCCGCCATCCCGACGATCGCTGGCCAGTTCCGCATCACCACGCTGAGCCACTTCAATAACGACCCGACCTTCGGTGATATCGACGGCACGGTGGGTTCGGTGGAAATCGGTGGCATTGCGCCCCTGATGGATGACTCTGGAGACGTCGTCTTCACCACCTCGGGCGGGCACCAGATCTGGCTGTGGGACGCGTCTGCCGCCACCGCCACCTTGCTGGCCGGCACGGGGACCCAGACCTCCAACTACGACACGCAAGCTGGTGACTACGGACCGTCTCTCGATGGCACGCTCCACACGCCGCGCGGCATCGTGGTGGGCCAGAACGGTGAGATTCTCTTCTGCGACACGGGCAACAATCGCATTCGCGCCCTGCGGCGCGATACCGACACCAACCCGCCGTTCGTGATTGCCCCCTCGGTGTACCGACTGGAAACCCTGATTGGCAGCGGTGCCATCAGCCTGGCCAGCGAGGGCGACAGTTCCACGGATCCGATTCGCGTCACGCTCTCCAAGCCGGTCGGCCTGGTGGCGGATGACACCGGCACGGTGTTCTTCACCGAGGATTTGCCGGGCAGCTCCAAGGTGCGCGTCTATCGCTACAAGATGGACGAGACCGACATGGCCAGCGCCACCGTGACCCACATCAAGGAACTCACCCGGACCAACTCGACCGCCACCCATCACTATGGCCAGCTCGCCATCAACCGCCTGCGCAACCAGCTGTGGGTGACGACCGGCGACAACCAGATCGTGGTGCTGCGGAACATCTACAATTCGACCTCTGACGCGCCAGCTGACATCGTGGCCAGCTTTGCGGCCTCGACCTGGATGCCGGCCACGGGCAGCATCAAGGCGCTGACCTTCGACCAGGTGGAAGGCCAGGCGCAAGCCTCCTTCACGGCCGGTGAGCGCTGGGGCACGCTGTACGCCTCGTTGACGCCGACAAGCGTGACGACCGGGCAAGACGTGGTCTACCGGATTCCGGTCGCCTCCAACGGCCTGATGCCGACCAACCGCGTGGCGGAGCCGATTGCAGGTGGCAACCAGACCATGACCACCACCTGGGATTCGACCAACCACGCCCGCAAGCTGGCGTTGACCCTGGGCTGGGGGGCCCTGGCCTTCGACCTCACCTATGACCCGACCAAGACCTTCGTGCGCTTCTTCACCGGCACCACCACCGGCGACCTCCACAAGATCACCCAGAACGAGGTCTCCACGCACAGCACCTGGAACGCCAGTGGCACGACCGAGATCTTCTATCCTGTCCCCGATCCTTCACCCAACTGAGGCATGAACCAGGCGCAAGCCGTTCTTACCAGTTAGCCCCCGGTGTGTGGCGCGATTCTCCTGTGCAGGTGCACAGGAGAATCGCGTATGCATACCTGGCAGGCCCTGCGGGCGTGTGCCATCATGGCCACCGATGTCCGACGATGCTGCCCCTTTCGGCCTGCGCTGGCCAGGTGATGCGGCCGCTCGCGCGTCGGTCGACCAGGCGGCGGCGGGCGCCTTGCGGCCGCGCCACGCGCTGGCCGCCCCAGACGCCCCCCACACCTTCATCGAAGGCGACAACCTGCCGGTGATGCAGCACCTGAGCGCCCGCTTCGCCGGGCAGGTGCGCATCGCCTATCTGGATCCCCCCTACAACACCGGCGTGGCCATGCGCTACCACGACCGCTTCCAGACCGACGCGCGCCGCTATGCCGCGGAACACGGGGCCGCCGCCCGCGGGGCCCGCCACGCGGCCTGGCTCAGCTTCATGTGGCCCCGCCTGGCCATGGTTCACCGCTGGCTGGCCGATGACGGCGTGCTGTTCATCAGCATCGACGATCGCGAGAGCCATCACCTGCGCCTCTTGCTCGATGAGATCTTCGGCGAGGAGAACTTCGTCTCGACCATCACCTGGCGCAAGAAGGTCGTGCGCGGGCGCGGCGCGCGCCACGTGCTGCCGCAAACCGAGTACATCCACGTCTACGCCAGGCGCCTGGCGGCCCTGCCTCCGTTCGAGGAGCCGCTCACCGACGCCATGCGCGAGGCCTACGACGCGGTGGATGCCAGGGGCCCCTACAAGCGCATTCCGCTCGCCAAGAGCGGCACCGCCCACTCCGCCAGGCCCAATCTGGTGTACGTGATCACCGCCCCGGACGGCAGCCCCATCCCCTGCCCGAGCCACCAGTGGCGCTGGAGCCGCGAGACGCTGGCGGCCCGTCAGGACGAGCTGGAGTTTCTCAAGGGGCGCGACGGCCGCTGGCGGGTCTACACCAAGCAGCGCCTGGTGCTGCCGGACGGCGAGCGGGGGCGCACGCCCCTCTCCTACTACGACCGCGTGACCACGGCCGACGGCACACGAGAGCTCAAGGGGCTGTTCGGACGACCCGTGATCGACTTTCCCAAGCCCATCCAGCTGATCAAGGACCTGCTGACGTGGGCCACCCCCCGCGGCGATCGCCGGGACGCCCTGATTCTCGACCCCTTCGCGGGCAGCTGCCCGACCGCCCAGGCGGTGCTGGAGCTCAACGCGGCCGATGGGGGGGCACGGCGCTTCCTCTGCATCCAGGCGCCCGAGGCCATCCCGGACAGCCAGTTCGCGACCCTGGCCGACGTGGGCCAGGCCCGCATCGACCGGATCAGCGCACGCCTGGCGCTGCCGCCGGAGACGGTTGCCAGCTGGCGCTGGGAGCCTGCCGACCAGGGGCCCTTGTGACCATCGGCCACGGCAGCACGCCCCCTCCGTGCTAGGCTCTCATGTATGGTCCGTTCCCGACTTGCCTTGTCGCTCCTGCTCACCGGCGTCCTCATGGCCTGTTCCCCGGCGCCGGCCAGCGGCCCGCTTCCGCTGGCAAGCGAGGCCCCACAGGCGCCCTCCCCGTCGCTGGACACCCCGGTCGCGCCGTCTCCTGCCGCACCCGTCCCCGGGCCGACCGCCGCGACGCGGCAGCTGAACGGCCAGGTCTTCGGCCTCGACGGCCAGGCGCTGCCGGAAGGCCTGGTCACGGCGCAAAGTCTGGATACCACCACGCCCTATGTCGCCAGCGCCACCCTGGATGCCCAGGGACGCTACCAGCTGCCGGCCCCCCCTGCGGGCGGAACCACGCTGGCGCTGGAAGCGAGCCGCCCCGGCCACACGCCGCGGCGACGGGTCGTGACGCTGAGGGCAGGCGACACCCGGGTCGACTTCGGCGGCAGCAGCCCGGAGGCGGCCCCCTTCTTTCTGTCGCCTTACCCGGAGATCACCCGGGTGGAGCCGATTCCCGACGATACCTGGACCGCCCGCGACCACCTGCGCATGAGCCTGAGGCTGAGCGAACCTCTGGCGCCTGAGAGTGCGGCCCGGCTGGCGGAGCAGCTGCGCCTGCTGCCCGCGAACCGAGAGGCCGGGGGCGGGCGCGGCGCCACCGACCTGAGCCTGCTCGACAAACGGTACCCCAACCCGCTCAAGGCCATCGCCCTGGCGCCCTGGCTGCTGGCGCCGGGCGAGGCCTTTCGCAAGGGCAGCCCGGCCCGCGCCCGCGCCAGCTGGGACGCATCCGGTCACACCGTCACCTTCACCTTCGACGCCCCGCTGCTGGCCGCCAAGCGACGGGCCCGTTACCAGATCGCGCTGGTCGGGGATGGCCAGCCGCTCAAGGATCTGCAGGGCTTGCCCCTCGGCACCGGGCCGACCGGCGAACTGGGCAGCTGGCCCGCCGCCGGCGAGATGCTGCTGGGGGCCTTTCGTGACCCCGACCCCGAGCTGGCGCGCGTCGAAGGCCTGGTGTCCGACGCGCCGGCCGGCCGCTGGGCGGCCACCCATGACCACGCCTCCGCGTTCTGGCTGCCGGAGGACAACAGCCCCCCACGCCTGCTGAGCGTCGATGTCCAGACCGAAGGCGACGATACCGTGGTCCTGCTGCAATTCGATGAACCGCTGGTGGCCCACGACGGCAGCCCGGAGGGCAAGCGCGGGCTGGGGACCGGCGCACAAGCGGCCGACCTGGCCGGGCTGACCTTCCTGGTGGGTGAACGCGGCAAGCTGTCGACTCGTCAGCTGCGCGACGGCCGGGCCAGCGATGCGATCGCCATCGACCCGCAGACCACGGCCCATCACGGCAGTTCGGCCGATGACAACCGGGCCTTTCGCTTCGCAGCGAGCGCCTTCGTGGCCGAAACCACGGGGGCGGCCGTGGGACGCGTGGCGCTCGGGGTGGACCCCAAACAGCCCCATATGCTCCGCCTGACGCTGGTGGGGCGGCCGGATTTCTTCGACGCCCGTATCAAGGCGATCGCCGCCCGTGTCGAAGGCATGAGCGATCCGGCCGACAATCGCCGCACGGCCGAAGGGGCCGACAGCAACCTCGTGGAAGCGAACCTGTGACTCGCCTGCTTCGTGTTTTTTCGGGCGCCCGCTGGGCGGCGCTGCTGGCCGTGGGGGGAGGCGTCGGCCTGTCGGGCTGCCAGTTCAACGCGACCGGTCGCCTGATCGTCCCGGCCGCCACGCCCACGCCGAGCCCGACGCCCACCCCCACGCCGACGCCCACCCCGTCGCCTACCCCGACCCCCACCCCCATTCCCACCGAGGCCCCCACGCCCCGCCCCAGTCCAACGGCCACGCCCCGTCCGGACGTGGTGCGCGGGTTGCCCGCCATCGTGAGCGGCGTGGTGCGCGACGAAAACGGAACCCCGGTGGAGGATGCGGAGGTGGTGCTCGAATCGCTCGACACCGCGACCCCGTTTCGGGCCCGGGCGACCACCCGCAGCGGGGCCTGGGTGCTGTCGCAGGTCCCGACCGACGTCAACTGCCAGGTCACCGTGAGCAAACCCGGCTGGACCACACGCAGCCGCACGGCCGTCTACGTCAGCGGAACCAGCGAGCTGAACGTGACCAATTTCGGTGCCGACGGTCCCTCGCTGGAGCCCGGGGCGGCGTTTTTCATCTCGAACCATCCGGAGATCGTGCGCAGCGAGCCGGTGCTGCCCAAGGACGAGGAAGAGCCGGTGACACTCACCTACCAGCTGACGGTGAGTGAGCTGCTGCCCGAGGAGAGCCGGCGACGCCTGGCCGCCGCCGTGCGGGTCGTGCCGGGCAACGAAGCCGCCAGTCCGGACGGAGTGGCGATCAACCATCGCCTGCTCGAGGCCGCCCCGGGGGTCACCCCGATCAACCTCGACAACGATTTTCATTACGCCATCAAGGCCGGCACCACCCTGCAGGGCGAAGCCCAGACCCAGGCGCGCACCAGCTTCTCCGCGGATGGCCTGACCCTGACGCTGAAATTCCCGGTGCCCCTGCTGCGCTCGTTCGCCGGCGAGGCGCGCTACCAGGTCGGCCTGGTCCGTTCGGCCGAGCGGGTTTCCACCATCAGCGACGCGGAAGGCCGTCAGCTCGGCACGGACGAGGAAAGCCACCTGGAGAACTATCCGCAACGCCCCGGCGACCTGATTCGCAACACCTTCCGGGCCAGCAACCTGGCGCTGCCGGCCACGGCGGCCACCGCCGCGGCGCGCTGGCGCGCCACGCACACGGCGATCGCCCACTTCCGCGTGCCCAGCGACACCCGCGAACCGACGCTGGAGGCGATCCAGCTGAGCGATGCCGGCCCGGATGCGCGCATCACCCTGAGTTTTTCAAAGCCGATGATGGCCTACGATGGTTCCCCGCTCGGCTGGCTGGATCGCAGCCTGCTGGAGGGCGATCGCCTGACCCTGGCCGTGGCCGGGCAGCGCAGCGAACTGCCTGACGGCAGCCTGCCGGCGCTGGCCGGCCCGATCCCGTTCGTCAACCCCAAGGCCCAGCGCGTCTGTGGCGACACCCCTGCAGAGCGCAATCGCCATTTTCGCCTGCTCGACGACGACGGCATCAATCAGGGCGAGGCCCCGGGTGACCTGAGGGTCCAGGTGGATCCGCTCGAACCCCGCGATGTCTGGCTCACGATTCTTGGTCGCCGGGGCTTTTTCGCGCCGGAGATCGGCGCCCTTCAGGCCCGCGTGGAGGGCTTCTGCGATCCCGCGGGGAATTGCCTGCGCACCCCCAGCGTGGTGAGCCGCAGCCTCACGAGGTGAGCGACAGCGGCTCCTTGAGCGGCGGACGCTCGTCCTCTGAGGTGGCCAGGTCGGTCGGCTCGACCGCCAGGTAGACCCCGAACAGGACCAGCGCCGCGAGGCCCAGGCGCGACCAGCCGAGCGGCTCCCCCAGCCAGGCCGCCGCGACCAGCAGGGTCCCGACCGGCATCAGGTACAGAAACATCCCCACCCGCGAGACCGGCAGGTGCGCGAGCGCCCATTGCCATAGCAGGTAGGCCCCTCCGGAGGACAGCAAGCCGAGGTAGGCCAGGCCCGCCCAGGCCGTGGGCGACTGCGGCAGCTGGAAGCCTTCGCCGAGCAGGGCCTCCGACAAGGCAAACGGCACCAGGCCCAGCGTTCCCACCAGCAGCATCCAGGTCAGGGCCGTCAGGGCCGGCAGACGATCCGCCAGGGCCTTGCTGATCAGGCCATAGGCCGAGCCCATGATCATGACCACGCCCATCAGCATGTCCCCGGGACCCGTCACCGCGGCGGTGGGCCCGATCAACGCGGCGATGCCAGCCGCCGCCAGCGCCATCCCCAACCACTGACGCCAGCCCAGGCGCTCCCGCAGGAACAGCCAGGCCCCGATCGCCGCCAGGGTCGGGCTGACCGCCTGCAGCATGGCGGAGTTGCCCGCCGTGGTGTAGGTCAGGGCCAGATTTTCGAAGGCGAAGGTGAAGGTCGTGCCCGTCAAGCCTCCCCAGACCACCAGACGCCAGCAATCCCGCGGCAGGGCCAGCGAACGGCCCAGCAGCGCATGCACCAGCAGCAGCAGGGTGGAGGCCATCAGAAAACGCACCAGGGCACTGGCCATGGGCGCCGCCTCCGTCACCACATGCTTGGTGGCCACGAACGAGACCGACCAGATGGCCACCGCGACGAGCGCGGCGCAGGTGGCTTTATGAACGAGCGGGGTCATACCCTCATGGTGCCACGAAAGCCGCCCGATGCGAGCCGACCGACGCGGGGACGGCTTTATCCCTGGGTTAAATTAAAATTAAAGACCGGCAAAGGGGGAAAGGGCTTCAGACGCGATTCGGGCACGCCAGCAGTCACAGGCCTTGAGCGCGTCACCTCCGGCAGCCCCGACGGCCCAGACCGCACAGGCCGGGCTGTGGGGTGCCTCGGTCCAGGCCAGACGCAGAGCCTCTTCAAGGGCCGGCAGATGACGCTGCTCCACTTCGAGCTGACGGATGCGGGTTTGCGCCTGTTGCGCCGCGGCGGCCCAGCGGGCTTGCTCACTCTGGGCTTCGGCCAGACGCTGCTGATTCTCGCCGTGCTCCTGATCGCGGGCGGCTTGCAGCTGGTCCAGCGCAGCTTGCAGCGAGCGAATGCGATCATTCAGGCCGATCAGGGTGTCCCGCACGCGCCAGCCATGCCGCCAGGCCTGGCCGCCAAGTTCGTCCACCTCGTCCTCGGCACGATAGGGGTTGGCCTCGGGCGCATCGCCCCGGTTGCGCGCCACCACTCCCTCATGCTCGGCCTGCCGCCAGATCTCCGCCCGTCGGACGCGTCGCTCCAGCTCAGCCAGGGCCTCATCGTGACCGCGTCGCTGGGCTTGCAGGCTGGCCCGCTGTTCTTCGAGGGTGTGCAGCAGGGCAGTCAGGCGCTCACGTTCCGCTTCGAGATGGACCAGGGCCTCCTGGCGAATGTAGCCGGCCGCAACCAGGTCAGCCTGGGTGGCCACCTGGGTGCGCGCCAGATTGGGCGAGGCGATCGCCAGCACCCACTCCTCGGGGCCCTGACCCACGTCGGCCGTGAACACGATGCCGCTCTGGCGAACGAGAGATTGAAAATCCATGTCGGGTTCCATCGATGCGCCTCACGGGTTTCGCCGGGGGGGCCTGTGATCTTATACCAGGTTCAGCCCGGGGTGATCC
>JAYKJB010000086.1 GCA_035285325.1 Candidatus Sericytochromatia bacterium | reverse complement strand
TTGAGACAAGCAGGTTGGAGT
Source organism: Candidatus Sericytochromatia bacterium (assembly GCA_035285325.1). Classification (NCBI taxonomy): domain Bacteria; kingdom Bacillati; class Candidatus Sericytochromatia; species Candidatus Sericytochromatia bacterium. The sequence continues at coordinate 10,738 of JAYKJB010000086.1, read as the reverse complement.
CGTTCTTTATTGCTGGTGCTGGCTTGCACGCTGGTCGGATGTCAGACAACCACGCCACCAGCCGGCAGCACGCTGCCAGCGAGCGCGACCTCGCGCCCGGCGGCCGGGATGGGCGTGATTCGAGGCCAGGTGAAGGTTGATGCGGGGACGATCACGGCGGGCTACCGCCTGACTCAGGCGTCGGCGGCAGGCGGCCGCGTGACCGCGCGCAGCCCGGGGGCGACGGTGGAAGGCACCGTGGGGCCGGATGGGGGCTACTCGCTGGAGGTGCCGGGGGGCTTCGACTACACGCTGGAGGCCACGGTTTCCGATGGCCGCGGTGGGGTGACGCGCGTGGTGTCGCCAACGCCCGTCAGTGTGCCACTGGCGCAGGATCCCCCGATCGTCGATGCCGCCAGCCTGGTGACACGCCGGACAGGCAGCATTCAGGGCCTGGTGGAACTCAAGGACGCCAAGCCCGGCGAAACCGCCGAGGGGGTCGACGTGTTCTTGAGCGGCGGCACCTCGGTGGTGGGCAAAGCGGGTGAGAGCGGCCGCTTCGCCCTGACCAACGTGGCGGAAGGCACCTGGAACGTGGTGGTGTCGAAGCCGGGCTACAAGCGCCAGGTGGTGAAGGGGGTGGCGGTCCGCGCCGGTCGGCCGGCCATGCTGGATGCGGCAGTGGTGCTGGAGCGCGAGTCGGCGGCTGCGGCGGGCGTGCGGGGTTCCGTACAGGGCAGCACGGGGCAGGCGATCGTGGGCGCCACGGTCTCACTGTATCCGAAGGACCGGGCGGCCTTGGGGGCCTCTGACGCCGGCTTGGACAATTTCACCGCCATCACCGACGAGCAGGGGCAGTACGAGGTGCTGAACCTCCCTGCCGGCGAGTACTCGGTGCAGATCTACCGTCCGTTCTACAAGCTGGTGCCGCGGCGCAGCGTGACGGTGGCGTCCGGTACGCCGCAGGATCTCGGAGTGACCAAGCTGACCAGCACGGTGACCTACTTCGGCCGGGTGAGCGGTGAGGTGGTCGATGAGGCAGGGGTCCCGATCACCGGCGCGGTGGCCCAGCTGGATCCGCCCGTGACGGAGGCGCAGTTCGCGGATGCAAAAGGGGAGTTCACGCTCGATCGCGTGCTGCCCGGAGAATACAACCTGACGATCGCAGCGGGCGGCTATGCCCCCGTGATCATCCCGGTGCTGGTCGACAACGCCCCGGGCTTCGAGTTGGATACCGGAAAAACGGGCAGCTATCGCCTGTCTCAGTCGTCTGCTCGCCCGTTTTCGGTGCGGGTGGGCAAGGTGTCGCTGGCCAAGGTCAAGGGAATGGCCGGCTTCCCCGCGATCCGGCCAGTGGCGCCGGTGGCCCTCGGCGATGAAGACTACCTGCCAGGCGGCTCGAAACCCGGAGGCGGCGCAGCCATTCTCGACCCGGTCTTCGCGCCTGCGGAAGACGCCAAGACGATTGAGGAGGATTTTTCCAGGAAGCTGGGCGATGTCGATGAGTCGGAACGCCGAGCACCCGCACTGCGCGAGATCAAAGACCTGCGCCTCTTCAAGCCGGGGGCTGCACGCGTCGACCTGAGCCGGGCACGGGCAGTGGCGCAGAAATACCTCTCAGAACGCGTGGACGGAGGGAAGTATTACTGGACCTCGGATGCGCGCCTGAGCGATGCGGCCCCACTCGCCTTGCTGGATGGCTTCACCAAGGAACCCGGTAGTTACGAATTTCTGGTCACGAACGGCAAGGGACCGGCGGGCCACATCGTGGTGAACACATCCCGCGACATGATCCCGGTGCCCGAATCAAGCACCATCGGTACAGGGCACCAAGCGGCCCTGCTGGAGCAGTTCCGAACCGAGCACAAGCGGACGCCGAAGAGTCCCGTGTTCTACCGCTTCTCGTCCTTCTCCTGGGCCCTTGAGGATGCCGCCGACGGGGTGCAGAGCGCCTTGAGCGTCGGGGGTTTCAACTACAAAGCCTTTCGAGCGGGCGAGCGCTATCTGATGGAGCGCCCGGGCCAGGGGGACTTCATCAAGCGGGCGTGGGCGTTCTACGATGCCCCTGCGGCCGATGCGAGGAAATTCAACCTGTTCTGGCACACCTACCTCGAAACCAAAAATCTCACCGGCATGCCCAACTACCGGCAGCATACTTACAATGGCTGTGCCGTGGGTTGCGGTGCTGCATCTTGGGGCCAACTGTATGGCTACTGGGAACAACGCAGCCGCGATACCATCGCGGGGGCTCCGAGCACCAACACGTCGTCCACCGGGGCTGTCGTCGACAACGCGAACACGCGCAGCATGACCGAGGCGATCAACGAATACATGGGAACCTGGTGCGACGCGGCCCTGGGTGGCGCCACTTACAACACGGATATGTACAAGGGCCGCCAGTGGGGTCGCACGAATCGTGGCCTCACGGTTGGGACCAACGCCAAGTGCGATGGCAGCGACTATGCCATGTTCAAGCACGCCCGGTATGGCCTGCGCGACAACCGCCCCGTGTTGATTGGCTTCAGGGACGACGACGTGGGGGGGCACTTCGTGGCGGCGTATGGTTTCACCCAGATGCACGATTATCTCTCGTGGTTGGGGTCTGATGACGGCTATGAAAGCCTGCGCGTGAAAACCAACTGGAGCAGCCCGACGGACCTCACGCTCAGCTTGGGCGACAACGGGTTGGACTTGTTCATGTCCTTGCGGGTCAGCGTGAACAACCCGTAAAGTCACAGCCTGACCAGCCGGAGCTTCTCGCCCTGGCCTGATGAGACGGAAACGAGGCGGGGGCCGAGCGGGCTCCCGCCTTCCAGTCAATCATCTGCTTGGCCTGCTGGTGGAGGCCAAGAGCCTCTTCCATTCGTGTGGCGAGGTGGAGCAATGGGTGGGTGAACCCTCAGAACACCACGGATAGGGCGTGACGAGCCAGCAAGCGAAGGCACGAGACGCCTCCCATCTCGCAGCGCGACCAAGGCAGCCGAGTACGCCGCCAATTGCGGCTATGAGGCGCCGCCCAGGCGATCGCCCCGCGCCAGGCGCGGATCGCCGGCCTCGTCCGGCGCGACCAGCACGCGCTCCGGCGGCAGCAAGCCCAGGCGCCACAGGGTCAAGAGCAGCATCGGCAGCACCACCAGCGGCAGGAAGGCCATCACCTTCCAGCTGTTCGGCCAGGCCGGGAAGGCCTGGGTCAGGGAACGGTGGGCCATCATGCACAGCACGAAGACCATGCCCAGCCAGGTGAAACGGACCTTCTGCACCGCGCGGCGGCGCCAGCGGTAAGTTGGCGCGAGGGGGGCGGTGGAGGCGTCTGGCTGCATATCAGGTATCGTACAGGAAACGCAGCGCCCGTGGCAGGCGCCGCCGCCAGTGCAGCTCGTTGTGGGCACCGTGGGTGTCGGGGCGCCACATCACGTGATAGCCGTCGACAAAGCCCTTGCGCAGCAACATGTCGTGCATCCAGCGGGCGTGCTCGATCACGATGCCCTCGGCCTCCAGCGCCCCGCAATCGAGATAGATGCGCGGATCCCCCCCGCAGCGGGCCCGCGCGACGTGCTCGAAGACCTTGCCCTCGGCCACCCACAGCGAGGGCGACATCACCAGGGCCTTGCCGAACTGGTCGTTGTGCCGGAAGAAGCCATACAGCGCCAGCAGGCCTCCCAGGGAGGAACCCCCGATCGCCGTGTGCTCAGGTCCTTCCAGGATGCGCACGTCCTCGGCCATCATGGCGGCCAGGTCCCCCACCACCCAGTCGAGCAAGGCATCGCCCCAGGCGGCCTGCCCCTCTTCGACCGGCCAGGGCGTCAGTTCCGCGGCCCGGTTGGCCCCATGATGGATGCCCACCACGATCGGCACCTCCCGCTCGGCGGTGGCGCGCAGGTCGAGGGCGTGGTTCAGATGCCAGCCGCCGGCGAAGGAGCCCTCGTCGTGGAAGATGTTCTGGCCATCGAAGACGTAGGCCACCGGGTAGCGGCGATCGCCGTGGTCATAGTCCGGCGGCAGGTACAGCGTGAGCGGATGCTGGCCGGCGATGCCCGGGATGCTGAAGGCCTTGGTGCGATGAAGGCGGCCGTGACGAAGCTTGGGGCGACGGGTCATGCCTGGCATGCTACCAAAAGGCGGCGCCGCGCGCGCGCCCGTGTGGTCCGGGTGGGACCGCCGAGGCGCGGGTGCGCGTGCCCCCTGCGCGGAAAGCCCTGAAAGAAACACCTGAGGCGGCCCCTTGCGGAGCCGCCCCAGGTGCTGGAGGAGGGATGGGAAGGAGGTCAGAAAGCTTGGTGAGCAGCCTCGGGGCGCCGCGTGGCCGCTGAGCACCTCTTCGCCAGACGGGTTCCGAGCAGGCAGACCGGTGCCGGGCCAGCGCCAGGCTCAAGAGGCGTCGCGTGAGGAGGAGGTGCTCCGCGCTTCCAGCGCGCGACGGGCGGCCTCGAAGTCCGCCGCCCACGTCAGGTCGGCTTCATCCAGCGGAGCGGGTGCCGCGGGAAGGGGCTGGCGAAACAGGCCCGCCTGGCGAATCAACGCATACTTGGACGCCAGCATGAGCTTGGTGGCCCGCTCCGACTTGAGCGCGTGCCCGCGATGCCGATCGATCACCTGGGCGTGTTCGGCCAGCAAGGCCACCAGGGCGTCACGCCCCTCCGGCGTGTGGGGTGAGCAGGCCTGCACGGCCTCCAGTTGGCCCGGCGCAATCACCACCAGATAGCGTTCCCGCTGGTTTTCCAGCAGGACATAGCGGCGGATGCCGCGGGCCGTATGCACGTTGACCTGATAATCGACGGGGAACATGAGCGGGTTCCTCTTTCGGAAGTGGTTTCTGTGCAAATTGTATAAATTGTGAAGTTATTATGTCCATCACAAACGTTTACATTGAGGTCAAGATTTGTAATCCCTGGCTCGCCTGAAATATAGACAGGGAGTACTTCTCGCGCATCAGCCCGCGACACGCCGCAAGCGTGAGACGTGAGCAGCCCGCTCAGGCCGCGCCCCCGACCGTTTGGGCCTGGTTCGCCTCGGGGGCGTCCGCCGGCGGCACGCGCCGGAACAGCCGGACCACCAGCAAGAGACTGACGCCCTGCAGCAGGGCCCCCAGGAAGAAGGCCGCGCCCGGCACCGTGAACAAGGCCGCCGGCGAGGTGAAGTAGCCGAACACCCCGTTGGCCATCAGGGGGCCAATCACCCCCGTCAGGCTCATCAGGCTGGCCAGCGCGCCCTGCACCGTGCCTTGCTGGTGAGGCGGCACACGCGAAGCGATCTGCGCCTGCATGGCCGGCCCCGCGATGCCGGCGAGGCTGCCCAGCACCAGGATCGCGTACATCATCCAGCCCTGGAAAGCCAGGCCGTACAGCACCATGGCCAGGATGTTCAGGCTCGCGCCGCCCAGAATCGCTCGGCGTTCCCCCAGGCGCGGTATCAGCACCCGGATCAGGCCGCCCTGCACGATCGCCGCGCAGAGGCCCACCACCGCCAGCGAGGCCCCGACTTCCTTGGGCGTCCAGACGAAACGGTGGGAGGTGTACAGCGCCCAGTTGCTCTGCAGGCACTGATGGCCCAGGCTGCCCCACAGCATGGCGATCGCCAGACCCGCCACCACCGGGTTCGAACGCAACACGCCCACCCAGCTGAGGGGGTTGGCGGCCCCCATGGTGAAGGGCCGGCGGTTCTCCACGCGATGCGATTCGGGCAGGACGAACAGGCCATACAACCAGTTCAGGCCGGCCACCGCCGCCGCCGCAAAGAAGGGCAGGCGCATGTCGTTGGAGCCGAGCAAGCCGCCGATGGCGGGCCCGAGGATGAAGCCGATGCCGAAAGCCGCTCCGATCAGGCCAAAGCTCTGGGCCCGCTTCTCGGGCGGGGTGATGTCGGCGATGTAGGCCGTGGCGACCGACAGACTCGCCCCGCCCACGCCGCCGAGGGTCCGGGCAGCCAGAAACCAACCCAAGGTCGGGGCCAGGGCCGTGCCCAGGTAGCCCAGCGCCGCACCGGCCAGCGAGGTCAGCAGCACCGGCTTCCGTCCGAATCGGTCGGACAGGGCGCCCAGCAAGGGCGCGCAGAGAAACTGCATGGCGGTGTAGAGCGCCATCGAGAGGCCCACGTAGTAAGCCGCGGCCGAGAGGTCGCCCCCGGTGCTCAGGGCGGCCACCAGTTGCGGCATGACGGGGATCACGATGCCGATGCCGATGATGTCGAGCAAGGCCGTCAGGAAGATGAAAATCAGCGCAGGGGCGCGTTTTCCGCTGACGGGAGGCACGGGGTTGGAAGAGGCGGGAGCGTGGGCGTCTGACACGAAACTTCAGGGGGAGTGCGGGGCAGGGGCTGCCGCCAGGGATAAAACGGGAGCCTGCCAGGGGCAGGCGGGCACGACCGTGAGGCGTGGGGAGGGGAGGTCCCAACCGACCTCCCCCGAAGAAGGACCGTCCGGGCGCCTCAGGCGCGCACGAGCGGCTTGTACTTGATGCGATGAGGCCGCTCGGCGTCCGCCCCGAGGCGGCGCTTGCGGTCTTCTTCGTATTCCTGATAGTTGCCATTGAAGACCACCACCTGGCTGTCACCCTCGAAGGCGATGATGTGGGTGGCGATGCGGTCGAGGAACCAGCGGTCGTGGCTGACCACCACGGCACAACCCGGGAAGCCCAGCAGGGCCTCTTCCAGCGCGCGCAGGGTGTCCACGTCGAGGTCGTTGGTCGGTTCGTCGAGGATGATCAGGTTGCCGCCGCGCTGCAGCGTCAGCGCCATGTGCACGCGGTTGCGTTCGCCACCGCTCAGGTCGCCCACGCGCTTCTGCTGGTCGGGGCCCTTGAAGTTGAAGCTGGCGACGTAGGCGCGCGAGGCGATTTCCTTGTTGCCGACCTTCAGTTTCTCCTGCCCACCGCTGATCATCTCCCAGACGTTCTTGTTGGGGTCAAGCGCCTCGCGGCTCTGGTCGACGTAGGACAGCTTGACGGTCTCCCCGACCTTGAAGTTGCCGGCATCGGCCTGCTCGCTGCCGACGATCATGCGCATCAGAGTCGACTTACCGGCGCCATTCGGCCCGATCACGCCCACGATGCCACCCGGCGGCAGTTCGAAGTCGAGGTTTTCGAACAGCAGCTTGTCGCCATAGCCCTTGGCAATGCCCTTGGCCTGGATCACGACGTCGCCCAGGCGAGGTCCCGGTGGGATGTAGATTTCGACGTTGTCTTGCTTGACGGCGTTGCTTTCCGCCAGCAAGGTCTCGTAGTTGTTGAGCCGGGCCTTGGGCTTGGCCTGGCGGGCGCGGGGCGCCATGCGAACCCACTCGAGTTCGCGCTCGAGGGTCTTCTGGCGGGCCGAGGCCTGCTTCTCTTCCAGCGCGAGCCGCTTCTGCTTCTGCTCCAGCCAGCCGGTGTAGTTGCCCTCGAAGGGATAGCCGTGGCCGCTGTGCAGTTCGAGAATCCAGCCGGCCACGTTGTCGAGGAAGTAGCGGTCGTGCGTGACGGCCACGACGGTGCCCTTGTACTTGGCCAGATGCTGCTCCAGCCACTCCACCGATTCGGCGTCGAGGTGGTTGGTCGGCTCGTCGAGCAGCAGCAGGTCGGGCGCCGACAGCAGCAGGCGACACAGGGCGACGCGGCGCTTCTCACCACCTGAGAGCTTGGTCACGTCACTGTCACCCGGCGGACAACGCAGTGCGTCCATGGCAATTTCGATCTGGGTGTCGAGGTTCCAGCCGTCGCAGGCGTCAATTTCCTCTTGCAGGCGCGCGAACTCATCGGCCGTCTCGTCGGAATAGTTGGCGGCCAGTTCTTCGAAGCGCGTCACCTTGTCGCGGATGTGGGCCATGCCGTCCTCGACGTTTTCCCGCACGGTCTTCTTCGGGTCGAGTTCGGGTTCCTGATGCAGGTAGCCCACCGTGGCGCCTTCGGCCAGCTTGGCCTCGCCATTCCAGCTCTTGTCGATGCCCGCCATGATGCGCAGCAGGGTCGACTTCCCGGCCCCGTTCGAGCCCAGCACGCCGATCTTGGCGCCCGGCAGGAAGGCCAGCGTGACCTCCTTGAGCACCTCACGCTTGGGCGGCACCACCTTGGTGAGCTTGTACATCGTGTAGACGTATTGATACGACGCCATTGAGGGCACCTCACGTGCAAATCGAAGGTTCGGAACGAGCCGCGGGAAGCGGGACGGGGGGCATCGGTGGGCCGGCGATCGCAGGGCCGGTTCAGCGGCACCCCCCGTGAGGCGGAGGCGTGTGGGAATCGAACCCACCCAGGCACGCAAAGCGTACCCAACCTGGTTTTGAAGACCAGTGGGCCCACCAGGACCCCTTCGCCTCCCAGGATGGGGCATGGTACCACACCCGCCCCGGGCGATGCGCCGCGCGTGGGGGGCTGGTCTCAGCGCGGTTTCCGCTGGCGGGCGTGGGCACCCCGCCAGCGCGCGGAGAGACTCAGCGAATCAGGCGGATGCGGTTGCTGTTGAAGTCGGCCACCAATATCCTGCCGTCCGGCGCGACGGCCAAGCCCATCGGATTGCCGAATTTCGCCACCGCCAGGTCCCCATCCAGGTGTGCGCTGCTCCCGTCGCCCGCCAGGGTCTTCACCAGGCCCGTTCGCGTCACCGTGCGAATCCGAGAATTCCCAGCGTCCGCCACATACAGCGTGCCATCCGGCGCAAGGGCCAGGCCACGAGGGTTGGCGAATTTTGCCATCGCTCCCGCGCCATCGCTGTAGCCCAGCGTCGACCCTGCCAGGGTGCTCACGACGCCCGCCTGCGTCACCACGCGGATACGCTGGTTGGTCATATCAACGACGAACAGGGTGCCATCGGGCGCCAACGTCAAAGCGAGCGGGTCGGAGAATTTAGCGGCCGTCCCCGAACCATCCGCGTAACCCTGCACGGTGCCGGCCAGCGTGCTCACGACACCCTCCCGCGTCACTTTGCGAATGCGGTGATTAAACTTGTCGGCCACGTAGAGCGTGCCATCCGGGGCCAAGGCCAGGCCCAGGGGTTTGGCAAATTTGGCCGCAGTCCCCACGCCATCCGCATCGCCGAATCCCGAGCCCGCCAGGGTGCTGACCATTCCATCCGCGGTCACTTTTCGAATCCGTAAATTACCGCCATCTGCCACGTACAGCGTGCCATCAGGCGCCAGCGCGAGCCCCTCGGGAGCAGAGAACTTCGCCACGGTTCCTGGCCCGTCCGCGTACCCCTGGGTAGAACCCGCGACGGTCATCACCGCCCCCTCGGGCGTCACCTTGCGAATGCGGTGATTGTAGTGGTCCGCCACGTACAGCGTGCCATCCGGTGCAAGTGCCAGGCCAAAGGGTCCACGAAAACTCGCCGCCGCTCCCGTCCCGTCCGAATCGCCCTCCGTCGAGCCCGCGAGCGTGGTCACAATCCCTTTCAGAGCTTGGGGCGGAGGACTCACCACCGGCGTCGGGGTCAGTGAGGGTGACACCGGCGGTGCCGACGAAACCGGCCCTGGCCCCTTCGGACCACCGTCCACAACCACCGGCCCACCCTTGCCCCTTACCAGCTGGATGCCCGCAGGCAGCGTCACCGTGAAGTTCGGCTTGTTGTCCACCATCACCGGCACGATCACCGGCTGATACCCACCCGCCGCCAGGTTCAGCTTGTATTCACCCGGCAGAATCCGGTCCAGCGTGAACTTGCCCGCCGCGTCCGTGAACTGGCTCTCCGTCACCGGCGGATCCAGCTGCGCCACGACGCCGTCCAGCGGCTGCCCCTTCTCGTCCGTCACCACCCCCGCCACCTTGCCGAAGTAGGCCACCGTGCTCGTGAGCTTCGTGATGCCCAGATCCTGCGGCGCCGCCGCCGTCACCGTCACGCTGCGACGCGGCGGCAGCCGGTAGAAGGCCCGGTAGACCTGCACCGTGTAGTCCCCCGGCGGCAGGTTCAGCACCTCGTACCGGCCCTGCTCGTCCGTCACCGCCGTGAAGTTGTCGAGTCCCACGTCCGTGTTGGCGATCGCCTTGCGGTCCTTCGGATACACCGACACCGTCGCCCCGATGATCGCCTTGCCGTCGCTGCTCTGCACCGTGCCCGTCACGCCCGTCGGCTGCGCCACGTCCCGCTCCAGCACCACGGGCGCCTCCAGCATGGCCGGGCGGCCGCTCTTGACCGCCACGCCCTTGACCACCTGCCGCTTGTAACCCGGCTTGGCCACCACCACGTTCCAGCTGCCCTCGGCCACGTTGGTCAGGGCGAAGCGACCCGTCTCCCCGGCCTTGCCCACCACCGAGGTGCCGCCGGTCAAGAAGACGTCCGCCCCTTCCGGGCTATCTCCCGGCTTGGCGTCTTTCAGTTCAATCAGGCCCTGAATCGAGCCGGTGCGGCGCGTGACCAGACTCGCCGCATCGACGATCGGGGGGTCTTGTGCCAGGGGCACGAGGATGGGAGTGGGGGAGAGCGCCTTGGTCACCCCGCCCTTGCCATCCGGCACCGCCGCTTCCAGCGTGTACTCCGCCCCGGCCTTCACCACCAAGGCGAAGCCGCCGTCTGGGCCCACCTCCACTTCCTTGGTGTCGGAATCGCTGCGCGCCGTCACCTTGCCGCCCTTGGCCGGCGTGGCAGCCTGGCTCAGCTGGTAATTGCGGCCGCCGGCGGCGTCCAGGCCCACCAGGCTCCCGCCATCAGGCCCCACCTGCACCATCCCCTTGATCGTGCCCATCCCGGCCGGCACCGACCCGCCACCCGGCAGGCTCGCGGCGTTCGTGCCACCACCCGGCCCGGTGGTCGGCTGCTGCGCCTGGCAGGCCACCAGGGCCAGCAACAGGGCGATTGA
>JAYKJB010000085.1 GCA_035285325.1 Candidatus Sericytochromatia bacterium | reverse complement strand
TGGAGGCGCCGGCGGCCTGGCTGCCGCCCGATGACGCGCAGCCGCAGACCCTGCCCTACGCGGATGGAGAGATGTTCCACGGACCGGTCTTCCAGGTGATGGAAAGCTGGGCCCTGGGCAGCTACGGCTCGACGGCCCTGCTGAATGCGGAACATGACGCCCCGGTGGGCTACATGAACCAGGTCCTGCTCGATGGCATGACCCATGCGATTCCGTCGGCGAACCTGCACCGCTGGAGCGCCGAGATCGGTGAGGACCAGGTGGGGTACCCCACCAAGGTGCTCTCGATGTCGCTGTACGGTCCGGTGCCGACCACCGGGCCGGTTCGTTGCGAGGTTCGCTTCACCGGTTTCCACGAGGGGCCTCGCTTCCCGCGCTTCGACATTCAGTTGATCGCGGCCGACCGCGTCTGGGCCAATCTCGAACTGGTCTACATCCTGTTCCCGAAGGGTCCGCTGGGCTCCGTGTCAGGTCTCGAGCGCCAGGCCTTCCTGGGCGAAAAGACCGCTGTGCCGAACGTGGGCTTGGCGCGCATCGACGGGGAGACCACCCGCCTGACGCCCAAGGAGGTCAAGGGCAGCGATTGGTTGCCCGGGACCCTCTCTCGCCTCTACGAGACCGAGGGCGATGTGCAGGAGATGACCCGCCAGATTGCGGCCAAGGAGCACATCGGGACGCGTCTGGGGGTGCATCCCTCCGAGGTTCGTCTGTCCGATGATGCGACCCAGGCCACGGTGCCGCAAGCGCCGCTGACGCGCGTCGACCTCGCGCTGGACGTGGCACCGGATGGAGAGGTGTCCGTCAGCGATGCGGGGCCACCGGAACTGGATCTCACGCCGGTGCGGGAATACTGGCGCGATCGCCTGCAGATGGGCCCCTGGCCGGGAGAAGACCTCTACTATGGCCTGGCCGCGCGCTACGTGCAGTCGGTCGAGCTCGAGGATCCGGATGCCACGATGTTCATGCACGGCCGCGGGGCGATTTACCTGGCCAATCACCAGGTCGGCATCGAGTCGCTGCTGTTCTCGCTGATCATCTCGGCGCTGGGCGGCGTGCCGACCGCCACGCTGGCCAAGGTGGAACACCGAGACAGCTGGCTCGGACGCCTGATTGCCCATCACTTCTCGTATCCCGGCGTGACCGACCCGGAACTGATCATGTTCTTCGACCGCCAGGATCCGGCCTCGCTGCCGGGCATCCTGGCGGCCATGCAGCCCCGTCTGGCCCTGGATGAGAAGTCGTTGCTGGTCCACGTCGATGGGACCCGTTCCCTCTCGGCGAACCAGCCCGTGGGCCAGGTGACGGCCGCCCTGATCGACCTGGCCCTGCAGGCCGAGGCCCCGATCGTGCCGGTGCGTTTCGTGGGCGGCTTGCCCACCAAGAAGCTCAAACAGCGCCTGGAGTTCCCTTATGGGCACGGCAAGCAGACCTACCACATCGGACGCCCCATCTGGCCGGAGGAACTCGAGGCCATGGGCCTGGCGGAGCGCAAGCGCACCATCGTCGAGGCCATCAATGGCCTGGGACCCGCCGAAGGCCAGGAACTGCCGGGCGCTCCGGATGATGCCTTTGCGGCCGAAGTGGCGGGTTGGTGTGCCAAGGTTCAGGTCGGCGAAGTGCCGGCCGTCATGTTCAAGACCTTGGAGCACGTCCTGAACCGCACGCCCGAGAGTGAGGCGCTGCTCGGTGCGATTCGCAAGGCCAAACCGAAGAAGCCGATGCAGGGGCTGCCGGAGGGACCCTGGTTCACCACCCTCGCCGACTGGCTGTCCGGTCGTCAGGACCTGCTTGAGGTGCCCGGGGCGATAGGAGGCATGCATGTCTGAGATCGTTTCGGAAGCGCTGCGCCCCGACGCCACCGGGACTGCTCGACGCGCCCGTTTTGACCTCGGCCAGGCGCTTCGTCAGGCCGCTCCCAATGCCATCACGCTGGGCAACGCGATGTGCGGCTTCGGGGCGCTTGTGACGCTCTCGGGCTGGAATGCGGAAGCCGGTTGGTGGCCGATCAAGCTCGCCTCCTGGCTGATCCTGGGAGCTTGGGTCTGCGACATGCTGGATGGGGCCGTGGCCCGCATGACCGGCACGACCGGAAAGTTTGGTGCCGCCCTCGACTCGCTCTGTGACGTGGTTGGATTCGGGGTGGCCCCCGCCTTTCTGGTGGGGGTGCTGGGCGTCGCCGCGGGCTGGTCGCCTTACTTTGCCTGGGGGGCGGGGGCGGCCCTGCTGGCTTGTGTGCTGATTCGCCTGGCGCGCTTCGATGCTGAGGATGTGGCGGATACGGGCGCGGGCGGACACATGTTCTTTCGCGGCTTTCCCTCGCCGGCGGTCGGGATGACGGTGGCCGCCACCGGCCTGACTTTCGCGCAGGCGGCCCAGGAACTGGGCATGGGCACCTTTACACGCCCAGAGCTGACGGGACTCAACCTGGCCGTGGCGTCGGCCATCCCCTTCGTGGCAATCGTGGTGGGGCTGCTGGCCGTGACCACCTGGCGCTATCCCGATTTGCCCAAGCACTATGCCCGGCGAACGGCGCCCTGGTGGCACCCCGTGGTGGTGCTGGTGGCGGCGATTGGCTTGGGCCCAGGGCCTGCGCTGCTGGGCTTCTTCGGCCTCTATGCCCTGACCGGACCATTGTTCGGCCGTCGTCGCCGTCCAGCCCCGGGGAGAACGGCGTGAACAGCGACGCGGCGATCGCCGAGCAATTTGTGCGCACCCTGGCAGCCTTCGTGGTGGGGGGAGCGGGCCTGATCGGGGTGTCGCGGGCGCTGGTGCGGCGGCAGCACCGAAGTGGGCCGCCAGCCGCGCTGGTCGGCGGCGCCGTCTCGCTGTCCGGCGTGGACCAGGCTACTTCCTCGCTCTCCCCCGAAACGGCGGTCCCCCCGACGGCCGTCCCCGAGCCGACCGTCCTGAAAACCCCCCTTTGGGTGCGGCTGGGAACCTTGCTCGCGCTGGCCGTGGCCGTGTTCGTCCCCGCGTTTGTCAGTCTGCAAGCCTGGGCCGGCGTGGTGTGCGTGCTGGTGACGGTGGCCCTGGCCGAATTCTGGGCCCTGCTCGAGAAGGTGGGCGTGGCCCCGCATCGGCTGAGCGGTTTTCTGGCCGGACTGGCCTTGCCCGTCGCGGCATACCTGGGTGGTCCTGCGGCGCTGTTGCCTGCCCTGATGGCCGCCTTTTTGCTGCTGGCCACCGTCACCCTGCTCAGCCGCGGTGAGGGAACGGTCCTGCAGCGCCTGGCCGGGGCCTGGCTTGGGGTCTGCTACGTCGGCCTGCTGGGCGCTTTCTGGATCCTGATTCACCGGGCGGGCGGCTTCGGCGCGCTGGTGTTCTTTCTGATGGTGGTTCAGCTGGCCGATGTGGGAGGCCTGATGGCAGGCATCTTGGGGGGACGCCACAAGCTGGCGCCCGCGCTCAGCCCCAACAAGACCTGGGAGGGCCTGGCCGGCAGCGTGCTGGCGGCCGCTTTGGCGGCCTGGGCCTTTGCCTTCGCGCTGCCCACTCACGGCCTGCCCTTGCTGTGCGCCGTGGGCGTGCTGCTCGCGCTGGCCGGCCTGGTGGGGGACCTGCTGGCTTCGGCGTTCAAGCGCTCCGGGGGCCTCAAGGACTTCGGCCAGGTCCTGCCGGGCCACGGTGGCGTGCTGGACCGCTTTGACGGCTACCTGTTCACCGCGCCGATTTTCTGGGCACTGTTGACCTGGGCTTGAGCTTCAGTAGCGCCCTCGGGACATTCAGATGGCCGTGGCGATGCCCTCGCCGGCCTGCACCTTGACCTCCATCCCCTGAGCGGAATCCGCGATCAGGTCCGCATCGAACTGGAGCCGTCCGGGTTCGAACAACAGCACCACGGTGGAGCCGCCGTAGCGGAAGAAGCCCTTCTCCTGGCCCCGTTCGATATGGCCGGGCCGGCTGGTCTGCACGATCGTCCCAATCGTGATGGCCCCCACCTCCACATAGGCGATCCGCCCGAAATGCTCGCTGTCGAACATGGTCACGGCCCGCTTGTTGCGACAGAACAGGTCGGGGACGCGTCGCAGGGCCACCGGGTTGACCGATTCATAGCCCCCCGGAATTTCCTGGCTGGCGTGGGCCGTGCCGTCGTCGGGGTAATGGAAGCGATGGTAATCCGGCGGCGCCAGGCGAAGCACCAGAGCCGCGCCACCCGCAAAGGGGGCAGCCGCCTGCTCGGAGGTCAGCAAGCCGGCGGGGGTGCAGGCCGTGCCCTTGATCGGCATGCGCACATCGGCGTGGAGTTCGGGATAGACCAGCAACTTACCGTCTCCCGGGGCGCCGAAGCGTTCGGCCTGCTCGGGCCACTGGCGTGCGCCCAGCTTCAACGTGCGGGTGAAAAAGTCGTTAAAGTGGCGGTATTCCTCCACGGGCCGGGCCGCCTCCGCCATATCGATGCCGAATTTTTCGATGAAGGGGGCAATCAGCTTGCGGCTCGCTGAGCTGTCCATGCGCCAGCCGTAGACCGTGCAGAAGGCGCGATTGTTGAGCAGCGCCTGAAAGAACAACCGTCCGAGCGGGTTCTCGTAAAAGGTGCGCAGCGTGCGCTCCGCGAAGATGGTCTCCTCCACGATCTCCCCGCTGCGGCGATCGCGGTGGCGAACGGGGGCTGCTGAGGGCGCGGTGGTGCTGGACGGCGGCATGGCAGCAGGATACCATGGCTCGCCCATGAACTCGTTTCCTGCCACCTTCGACCATCTGTCGTTTCCTTCGCGCGATGCGCTGAAGCTGCTTGGCGATATGGGGTCGCAAGGGGGCCCGAGTCGGCTCAAACGCACCACCCCCGCGCCGAGCCGGCAGCATCTGACCTTGGACCTCACGGCCGGGCCTGTCCCGACCGACCTCTACCTGCCGCAGGAAGCGCCCCGCTCGGGTTTGCTGCTGGTTCCTGGGGTGGCGCGCGGAGGCAAGGACGACCCACGCCTCATTCGCTTTGCGGGCTCGTTGGCAAGGCTCGGCTTCGCCGTGCTGGTGCCGCAACTGGAGAGCCTCAAGGACCTCAGCGTGCGCCCCGTCTACACTGGCATCGTACGGGACGCCTTCCGGGTGCTGGCGGAGCACCCCGTCTGGTCGCCTGGTGGGCGCGCAGGTATCGGCGGGCTCAGCTTCGCAATGGGCCCCGGCGTGATGGCGGCCGTGACGCCCGGCGTGATGGACAAGGTGCGCTTCGTCTTCTGCATCGGTGGCTACTACGATCTGCTGGCGCAGACCCGTTTCGTCACCACCGGACAGTATCGCGTGCCGCTCGGCTCAGCCCACGAATGGCAACGGATGGAACCCGACCCCTACGGCCGCTGGGTGCTGGCGGCCAGTCTGGTGCCGCACGTCGAGGACTTGACCTCCCGGGCGGCCATTCAAGGCATGATCGACCGCCGCGAGAAGGCGCCGCTGGCCGAGATTGACGACCTGGTGGCCCAGTTGCGCGACCCGGAAGCCAGGGCCTTGTTCGATTTCATCCAGAACCGTGATCCGGGCCAGTATGACGCCCTCTTCACGGCCCTGCCGACGCGCATGGTGGAGGATCTGCACGCCCTGAACGTGGCCGCCTGTGATCTGTCCGGCATCCGCGCGCGGCTGATTCTGGTTCATGGTTACGAGGATGACCTGATTCACCTGACTCACAGTCTGGGCCTGCATCAGGCCGCCCCGGTCGGCCAGAGTCGTCTGTATCTGGTTCGTGGGCTGCGCCACGTGACCATGCTGCGGCCTTCCCCGCTGGGCCTCTGGCGTCTGGTGAGCGCGATCCAGGCCCTGCTGGAGGAACGAGGGGCGCCAGGGGAGGGCTGAGCAGGCCGGCGATGCGCCGCTCAGACGGTGGCGGTCTCGCGAATGCGAGGGTGGCGACAGACGAAGGAGAAGGCGGGCGGCACGTTGCGCAGGGTCCAGCGCGACTCGATCGCGGAGAAATACTGGTCGAGGTGCCCCGTCAGGTAGCGGGTGTATTGATACAGCAGAAAACGTCCACCGGGCGCCAGCACGCGACAGGACTCCGTCAGGATCTGGTGAACCAGCGGGTCTGGCAGGGAGGTGAAGGGTAACCCCGAGACGATGGCATCCGGGGCGGGCAAGTCGTGCGCGGCAAGAATGTCGGCGATATCGGCGGCACTACCCTTGACCAGCGTCATGCGGGGGTCGTCGTAGCGTGCCCTGAGCGCCGTGTAAAAGTCATCCATCAGTTCGATGCTCAGGAAGCGCGCGTCCGGGTGGAGCCGGCGCAGGATCTCAGCCGTGAAGACGCCCGTGCCGGGACCGTATTCCACCACCGTGCGGGCCTGGGCGAAGTCCACCCCGTCGAGCAGAGCGCGAACGAGGTAGGGGCCGCTTGGTAGCAGGGATCCAATCTGGGAGGGATGGGAAAGAAAATGCTTGAGAAACAGCAGCGCGTCTGCCATGAGAACCCCTTCCTGCAGTGACCGGGGCATTATAAACCACGCTCGCCGTCGAGACACCCTGCTAGCCGTCGAGGCCGCTTTCGAATTCCTCGAGCATCTGCTCGAAGTAGGCCAATCCTTCCTGCCAGATGGCTGCCTGGTCAATTCGGATGTCGACCCGCGTCAGCAGGTCGCCGATGGTCAGCGAAGTCCCTGCCTCCAGCAAGGACATGAAGCGCGGTTCGAAGGCCTGACGGTCCTGCTGAAACTGTCGCACCAGTGCGAACACCAGCAACTGGCCAAAGGCGTAGGCGTAGTCATAAAAGGGGTGGTTCAGGATGTGGTGGAAGGTCAACCATTCCCAGGCGTCCCACTCGCTGCGACGCACGCTGTCGCCATAGAGCGAGGCCAGGCGATCGTCCCACATCACGCAGAACGTCTCGGCGGGAATCACCCCCTGTTCCCGACGCTTGTAGGCTTCCAGCTGGAAGCGGGTCAGGGCGACCGACTTGAAAATCTTCAGGATCGCCGATTCGAGCTGGTTGCCCAGCAGGGCCTGACGCACCTCCGGTCGAACCTCTCGGTAGATCAGGCGTTGAAAGGTGAGCGTCTCGGCAAAGGTGGAGGGCGTCTCCATGAACAGGGTCATGCGGTCACTGTTGGTCAGATTGTGGTGCCGCCCTGCCACCACGTTATGCACCCCGTGTCCCAACTCGTGGGCGGTCGTGATCACGTCCTTCAGGGTGAAGTTGTAATTGAGAAACAGGTAGGGGTGGAAGACCGGCCCCGCGCTCAGGCAATACGCCCCCGCCCGCTTGCCGGTGCGGGAGAAGGCGTCGATGTAGCGGGCTTCGAAGAAGTGGGCGGCCACCTGGCCGAGGTCGTCCGAAAAGGAGGCAAAGGTGTCCAGGACGATGTCCCGTCCCTCCTCGTAGCTGATGAAGCTGTTCTGCCCGCTGTAATTGGCGCGGATGTCGTGACTGGCAAAGTCGTCGTAGCCGAGCAGCCGGGCTTTGCCGCGAAAGTAGCGCTGGACCAGTTCGTGGCGCGATTCAACGGTCTCGATCAGCGTCTCGATGGTCTCAGGCGTGACCGCCTCCTCCACCAGCAAGGGCGAGAGGGGGTGCGCATAGCCTCGCAGCAGAATGGTGTGCCGCCAGTTCTCGAACAGGGCATTGTAAACCGGGGTCAGCACCCGGGACTGTTGCCTGTGCAGCCTGAGCGTTTCGTTGAAGGCCGCCTCCCGCTCGTGACGTTGGCCGGTTTCACGCACGGCATAGGCCTGGGAGAGCGTCATTTCCTCCGGGTGTTCCGGCAAGCCGAGATGAACCCGAAAGTCGGCCGTGGTCTCGTAGTAGAGCTGGGTCCAGGCCTGGGAACCCGTGGCTTCCTTCATGTTGAGAATCTTTTCGGCCAGCTCGTTCAGGGCATGGCTGGCCAGGCGCCGCATCCGGCGCAGGTGGTCGTGGTAGCTGGCCAGTTCGGGAGCGGCCAGCAGCGCATCGAAGCGTTCCTGACTCAGGTTCTGCAGTTCGAGTTCCAGCCCCACGATTTCCTGGCGGATGTCGGGGATCTCGCTTTGAATGCGCGCGTAGAGGCGCTTGTTGTCCTCGGTCTGGGTATCGGCGGAGAACAGCAGGTAGGCATACCCGAAGAGGCGGGCAGACAGGCTCGCGATCGCATCCAGCCCGTCCAGCAGGTGTCGGATCGCGCTGGGCTCCGCCTGGGCGATGCGACCATGGTAGTCTGCCTGTAGCGCCTTGGCCTGGCTGCGCGCCTGCTCCAGCTCCGCGTCGATGCGGGGGTCGGCAGGCGATTCGTACAGCCGGGACAGGTCCCATTCGTGGGACGTATCGTGCGAATCTGGCTCGGTGGCGGGGGACGTTGTCATGGGGGCTTCACAGGGCGAGGCTGCCTGGCTGAGGCAGCCTTGCTATTGTTCCCTGTCCCGGGCGCTTCCCCACGCAAGTGGGGCAATGCCCCCAGGGGCGCGCGGCCGCGAGTGAGCGGTTCGTTCGACCAGCGGCCCCCCTCAGGAGGCCGCGTCGCGGAACAAGCGGGCCCGTGCCGCCAGTAACGCTTCCTGACGCTCGCAGACCATCTCGCACAGGCCGTAGACACTGGGGTCGCCGATCGCATACCAGGCGTGTGTGCCCTGCTTCCGTCGCACCACCAGCCCCGCTTCCAGCAGGATTTTCAGGTGTTTGGAGGCATTGGCCTGGTTGCAATCGGTGGCCTCCATCAGTTGCATCACCGTGCGCTCCCCTTCGAACAGGGCGTGCAGCAAGCGCAAGCGCACCGGGTCGGCCAGCACCTTGAAGAAGGTCGCGATCTGGTCGAACCCCTCGGCCGTCAGTTGCTTTCTGCGCGGGGATGGCGCGTCTTGTGGCATGGCTGATCCTCTAGGTTCGTTGTACCCAGGCTTGACAATGTGAATTATATAACTATATAGTAATATAGTCCAGTGAGACACGGAGGTGAGCCTTGACTTTGTTCAACAACCAGTCTGTCGTGACCACCCAGCAGCTCCACGATGCGCTCGAACATGGCCACACGGCCTTCGTTCTGCTCGATGTCCGCAACGCCGAGGAGTTTGCGAGCTGGCGCATCGAGGGCCGACACGCCCCAGCGGCGGTGCGTCATATCCCTTATTTTGATTTTCTCGAAGACGAAGCAGCTGCGGTCGCGGCGTTGGAGGCCGATCGGGCTTTGCCCATCGTCGTGGTGTGCGCCAAGGGCGGTTCCAGCGAATTCGTGGCTGACCTGTTGCGGGAGCGAGGCTTCCACGTGAGCAACCTGGAGGGCGGCATGAGTGCCTGGGGCGATCTGCTGGTCGAGGTCGATGTGCCGACCGGGACCTCCCTGGTGGTGAAGCAACTCAAGCGTGTCGGGAAGGGCTGTCTGGCCTACGTGGTGGCGGATGGCGGTCAGGCCCTCGTGATCGACCCTCATCGACACGTGGACGCGTATCAGGCGATCGCCCAGCGACTGGGGGCCCGCATCACCCACGTCTTCGACACCCACTTGCACGCGGACCACATTTCGGGTGGCCAGCGTCTGGCAGAGGCCACCGGAGCGACCTATCTGATCGACGCGCATGATGCCGAGGGCGCGAAGTTCGACTATCGGGCGATTCAGGCCGGCGAGACCATCATGCTGGGTAACACGGCGATCACCCTGATGCCCCTGTACACACCGGGGCACACGCCCGGCAGCGCCTCCCTGCTGATCGACGGACGCTTTCTGATCAGCGGCGACACGCTCTTCGTGGCCTCGATCGGACGTCCCGACCTGGGGGGCAAGCTCCAGGAGTGGGGGCGGATGCTGTATCGGACGCTGGGACCAGGGGGCGAACTGGCCAGGCTGGGCGACGACGTCTTGGTGCTGCCAGCCCACTACGCAGGCCTGGAGGAGGTCCGGGCCGATGGCCTGGTCGCCGGCACGCTGGGGGCGATTCGCCAGACCAACGCAGCTCTGCGCTTGCAGTCGGAGGCCGACTTCGTCCGCTTCCTGGAAGAAAACCAGCGCGAGGCCCCTGCCATATACCAGGAAATTCGCAAGGTCAACCTGGCCTGGTTGCAAATCGACGAGGAGCGTGCGCGCGAGCTGGACCTCGGCAAGAACGAGTGCGCCGCGAGCAAGGCGTGTGCCAGCGCGCAGAGACATTGAAAGTGGCCAGGGGGGCGTCAGATGGCTTCAGGGGGGTGCCGATTCGATCAGAAATGGACGGCTGCCTGAAGGGGCCACTGGCAACCGTGGGAAACTGACAGCCAAGGACCCGATTCGCGTGTATCGCAAGGTGCCCGCGCTGACTTGAACACTGAGAAGGAGACAATCATGAGTGAAGCCAATATCACGGAACTCGACGTGCGCGGCGTCAAGTGCCCCATGCCGATCGTCAAGGCCAAGAAGGCGCTGGACACGCTGCCGGCAGGGCACACGCTGAAGGTGGTCGCGACCGACAAGGGCTCGGTGCTCGATTTCCAGGGCTGGGCCAAGACCAACAAGGCCGCCGACCTGACCCGGCAAGAGACCCTCCAGGAAGGTGGGACAGAGGTGTACGTGCACTACCTCACCAAGAAGGCTTAAGGAGGCCCCCGATGGACACGATCACCACTGCTCAGGCCAGCGTGCCCGATGCCCAGGCCATCTTGGCCCGACTCTCGGCCTTGGAGCAGGCCACGGCCGAAGCCCAGCAAAGGGCCTCTTCCGCCGAGCAACGCGTGGCAGAACTGGAGGCGCGCCTGCCCAAGGACAAGCTCAGCATGGTCGTGTTTTCGGGCGACCTCGACAAGGTGCTGGCCGGTTTCGTGATCGCCTCCGGCGCCGCGGCCATGGGGCTGGAAGTGACCATGTTCTTCACATTCTGGGGCCTTGCCGCGATCCGTCAGCGCAAGGACTGGGGAGGCAAGGACATCAAGGAACTCATGCTGCAGGTGATGACGCCGGGCGCTTCGACCGGCTTGATTCCCTCCAAGCTGGGCTTTCTGGGGGCGGGTTCGCTCATGCTTCGTCAGATGATGAAGGAAAAGGACGTGGCCTCGCTGGAAGATCTGATCGCGCTGGCGCGGGAGAGCGGGGTGCGTTTGGTGGCGTGTACCATGAGCATGGATGTGATGGGGGTGCGTCAGGAGGAACTGATGCCTGAGGTCGAACTCGGCGGGGTCGCGATGTTCGTCGGCGAAGCCCAGGAATCGAAGGCTTCCCTGTTCATCTAGTCGCAGGGCGTCGTCCACGCTCACAGCACGCTGGACGATGCCCATCATCCGTTCGAAGGAGAACCCATGTCAGCCATTGTCGAAGAATCGTATGGTCTGGGCCGGACGATCTCTCTGCCCTATGCCGCGGCCGTGGACGCCATCAAGGAGAGCCTGAAGGGGGTCGGTTTCGGGGTGCTGTGGGAGATCGACGTTCCGGCCGTCTTGAAAGCCAAGATCGGGGTGGAGGACTTTCGCGACTACGTCATCCTCGGGGCCTGCAACCCGCACCTGGCCCATCGCGCCTTGACGGCGGAACTCGACCTCGGCCTGCTGTTGCCTTGCAACGTGGTGGTCTATGACGCCGGCGAGGGCCGCACGGCCGTCAAGGCGATCGAGCCGCACCGCATGATGGGCGTGGTGGGCAACCCGCACCTGGTTCCGATTGCCGAGGAGGCGCGGGCCAAGCTGCAAGCGGCGCTGGATGCGCTTCCTGCCTGAACGTACCGATTTGAGTGTCCCGTCTCGTCGAGTTCGCGAGACGGGGCATTTTTTTACGCGTCAATTCCCAGCAGGCCGCGGCTTGAATCTGGACGCGACGACATGGAGCTAGGCAGCCGGCGTGCCCGGCTTGAGGGTGCGTTTCAGCCAGGCGCCCAACCAGGCCAGTGAGCCGATGGCGATCGCCACCAGGGCCACCGTCACGATCGTCCCCGCGACACCCGGCGCCAGCGCCATCAGACCGGCTGCGCCGAGCCCGAGCCAGACGCGCGCGAACCAGGCTTCCGAGAGCCAGGCCTGGCGCTGCACCAGCCAGCGACGCAGCAGCCAGTAACCGAAGGCATAGCCACCCACGATCGGAATCGAGAGCGGCAACACATAGGCCACCAGCCAGATGGCGGAGTTGGCGAGCCAGGCGAGCACACCGGCCAGGGCCCGCTCCACGTCGCGCAGCGTGTTCTCCACGCCCTCCGGGATGCTTCCCCAAGGCGAAGTGGAGACCACCTTGACCTTTTCGGACAGCGTCACCTGGATCGTCGCCATCGAGACCATATTGCCCAGGTGGCGCAAACGCCCCTGGGCTTGCTCGATCTCGCCCGTCACGCGCGACAGCTCCCGTTCCACGGCCAGCACGTCCGTCAGCTTGCCGGAACGCGCCAGCAGCCCACGCAGCGTGGCCTCCTCCTGCCGCAGGTTGCGGATGCGACTCTCCGTGTCGATGTAGCTGAGCGTCACGTCCTCGCTCTCGATGCGGCGCTCGAAGATGGTGCCGACCCCGCCGAACTCGTCGAGCAGGGCGTCGAAGCGCTTGGCCGGCACCCGCAGCGTCAGGCTGGCCCGCGGGGCGTCGCCCTCGGCGGAGGTGAATTCCGAATCGGCCACGAGGCCGCCGACCCGGCTCACGATCGCGCCCACGCGGCGGATGCTCTCGCGCACGTCCTTCACCTGCAGGGTCAGCTGAGCCTTGCGGATGATGTACATCCCGGCGGTGGCCGCTTGCTGGTCCTTGTGCTCGCGGCTCTGGCCGGGCGCCTCGTTGCTCGCCTCGTCGAGGCTGGCCTCCGCCGCGGCGCCTCGACGGGCTTCGTCCGCACCCTCACTCACTTTGGCCGAGCTTCCTCCCAGCGCTGAATGAGCGCCCGAGGGGGCATCCATGGCCGCTTCCGGAGCCGGCGGCGCGTCACCGGCGCTGCCGGCCTCGTCGGGGCGATCGCCCGCGCAGCCGCTCAATGCGAGGGCCACGAGCACGCTCAGGACCAGGCGGATTTTGGCGGGGGATGGGCACATGGGCGATACCTCGAAGGGCCGGTGGTCCTGAAACGCTTGGGAAACAGGTTGGGCTGGGAGAACGGCGGCTGGTTCAGCGCTGGCGGGGCAGGTCGAGCGGGCGAGGCTGGTAGGGCGGCTGGTCGGGCCCATAGTGGCGGGCCAGGTAGGCAGCCAGGAGGCGCTGTTCTTCGGGCGTCAGCGGGGCGCCCCACTTGACCATCTTGTGTACCTCCTTGTCCCACTGGGCGGGCGTCAGGCGCTGGGCCACGATCAGCTCGGCCTCGTGGCAGAACAGGCAGCGGCTGGTGACCAGTGCCTGGCCAGGCCCCGCCGGCCAGGCCACCGCCTGGGGGCTGGGCGAGTGGAAGCCCCCCGGGGGCAGTGGCGGTGAGCCCTGGCGGGCCCCCAGCAAGCACGGCAGGCTGATCAGCAGCAAAGCCCACCAGCCACGGCGAAAGTCAGGCATCGAGCGTCACCTCGACCGTGTCGGCCGTGTTCCACTGGTAGCCGCTGGGGTTCCAGGGAGACGGCTCGGTCGGCTGCACGCGCCCGCGCGCATCGGTGGCCCGTGCACGAAGCCGCAACAGGCCGCCAGGTTGGCCCGCCGCCGGCATCCAGTCGAAGGCCCAGCGTCGCCAGGCATAGGGCTGCGCCTCGCCCAGCAAGGTGGCATCGGCCCAGTGCAAGCCGTCGTCGACGGACACTTCCACCCGGGTCACGGGGATGCCGCCGCCACTCCAGGCGACCCCGCGGATCGGGAGGCCGGCGCGCGGCACCCGAGCCCCCTGCAGCGGCCCGGTGATCAGTGACTTGACCACCAGTTCGTCCATGGGGCCCATGTCCTCCGGCTTGACGGCACTGCCTGGCGACACGGGCTGGCGCGGATAGCGATAGGCCGTCTGATAAAAGAACCCGTCGAAGGGATCGGCTTGCACGCGCAGGGTCGTGAGCCACTTGACCCAGTCGTCTCCTACCCAGCCTGGCACGACGGCGCGCACCGGATGCCCGTGCAGCACGGGCAGCGGCTCGCCGTTCATCTCGTACGCCAGCAACGTGTCGGGATGCAAGGCCTTCGCGAGCGGGATCGAACGCCCGAAGCGCGGCGTGCTGGGCAGCACCGGCTGATCCGCCCCCTGCAGCACGACGTGGGCGGCCTCGGCTTCCAGCCCGCAGGCCTCCAGCACATCCCGCAGGCGCGCGCCACGCCAGCGGGCGTTGCCGACCGCGCCGCGTTCCCAGGGCACACCCGGCACGCGCGGCCGGTAGAAGGCCCGTCCGTTGCCGGAGCATTGCAGCACGGCCGTGACCTCGTGGGCCGGCAGCTGGCGAAGATCTGCCAGGGTCCAGCTGCGCGGACGGCGCACCAGCCCTTCCAGGGCCAAGCGCCAGTGGCTGGCCGTGATCTGCGGTTCATCATGGTGGGTACGCACGAAGAAATGCGGGATCGGGGTCAGGTCGTCGCCGAGCAACCCCATCGGCGTTTCGAGGTCCAGCGGGCGCCGGGACCGGACCAGCAAGCCCTGCTTGACCCAGGGCCCTGACGGGCGAGAGGCGGCCCCCGCCGCGCGTTCACTCAGGGCGATCGCCGCGGGCAAGACCGTCAGCGCCCCCAATCCTTGCAGGAAGGCGCGGCGGTTCAGGAGAGGGCGGCTTTTGTCATCCAGCATGTGAGGCTCTTATGCCCGGGGAGCAACGATTTGCCACGGCCCGTTTTTTCGAGGCCAGGCTGGGCCGGGGGCACGCCGCGCGGCTGCTGATGGGGATACCTGGTCAGCCCTTTGCCTCGCAAGGGCTGGGTCACACGTGCAGCAGCCGGATCATGGCGTAGACCATCACGAACAGCGTCAGGAAGCCGACCACCCCTACCGCGATCGCCGAGAGACCGGCCTGGCGCACCTGGCGCAAGTCGGTCAGCAGCCCCATGGCGGCCATGGCGATTGCCATCAAGCCGATGCTGGCCTGGGTGAGCCCCCAGCGCAGCGTCTCCGAGAACAGGCCCAGGCTGTTCAGCGCCCCGACCGCCAGAAAGCCCAGCACGAAATAGGGGATCGGCGGGTTGGCGAGCGAATAGGCGGCGTGGCCCGCCTCGTGCCGGGTGGCGCGTCGCCAGTACCACCCCACCAGCACCAACGCCGGTGCCAGCAGCACCACCCGCGTGAGCTTGACCATCGTGCCCGCGTCGCCGCTGAGCTCGCCCCAGGTGAAGGCGGCGGCGACCACCTGGGCCACCTCGTGCAGGGTCGCGCCGGTGATGATGCCGAGTTGCTGAGGGCTCAGGCCCAGCCAGGGTGCCAGCCCCACGTAAAAGAACACGCCCGCGGTGCCGAGCAGCCCCATCAGCGCGACGGCCAGCGTCGTGTCCTCTTCGCTGGCGCGCGTCACGGTCGAGGCGGCCGCCACCGCACTGGCGCCGCAGATGCCGGTGCCGACCGCCATCAGCATGCCGAGTTCGCGCGGCAGGCCCACGCGGCGCGCCAGGGCGTACATTCCGATGATCGCCACACTGATGACGCTCACCGCGATGCCCAGCAGCTTGGGCCCGGCCGCCAGCAGCACGCCGTAGTCCAGGCGGGCGCCCATCAACACGATGCCGGCGCGCAGCAGGGGTTTGGAGGAGAAACGAACGCCAGGAGCCAGTCCGGGCGAGACTCCCACACCGCTGCGCCAGGCGATGCCGATCAGCAAGGCCAGCGAGAGCGGCCCCATGACGGCCAGGCCTTTCAACTGGGCCCCCGCATAGCCCGCGGCGGCCAGGCCGAAGGCGAGCAAGAAGCCGGGCAGCTTGCCACGGGGAGCCACCGGGCCGGTCGGCGAGGCCGGTTCGGAGGGGGACCCGGAGGGGCCGGAAACGGAGTGCGCCAGATGGGCCATGGAATCAACCTGCAGATAGGGGGACTTGATAAATTACTATATAGTAATATAGTATTGTTTGCAAGTGCAGGGGCCACGGTTCAGGCCCGCTGCTGGTGGCGCTGGTCAGCACCGATGAGGCTGGCTGAACACAGGGGCGCTTCGCTGGATCGGCGAGGCCCAAGGAGGCACACATGCTCAACTGGTTATGGGGTGGAACCGCCGGCGAGGCCTTGACGACGGCGAAGCTGGCCGAGCGATTGGCTGGCCCGGAAGCGCCGTTTCTGCTCGATGTGCGGGAACCGGGAGAGTATGCCGCCGGGCACGTGGCCGGCGCGACCCTGATCCCACTCGGGCAACTGGGCGGGGAACTGGCGCGCTTGCCAAAAGAGCGGGAAATCGCCGTGATCTGCCGGAGCGGCGCACGCAGCGGACGGGCCGTGGCCCTCCTGCGCCAGGCCGGCTTCGAGGCGCACAACGTCGAGGGGGGCATGCTGGCCTGGCAGGGACCGGTCGAAGGCGCCTGAAGGCCCGTTAAATGCCAGGGGGCGACCCGGCTGGAGCCTGGCCAAGCGAGTGGCGCGCTCAATCGGAGGTCGCCCCACGGCGTCCGCCCATGAACACGGCATAGCTCAGGCCTGCCACGGCGAAGCCGGCAAACCAGCCGTAGGGGACCAAGGGGCTCAGCGCTGGAATCAATTTGCCTCCCCAGGCGGCGAAGCACCCCGCCAATGCCGCGGCCACGCCCGCCAGGTTCCAGCCGCGCCAGTAGCGATAGCGACCGTGCGTCTCGTAAAGGCCCGGCACATCCAGTTCACAGCGGCGCAGCAGCCAGTAGTCCACGATCATGACGCCCGCGACGCTGCCCAGGCCACCGCTGTAAACCAGCAGCCAGTCGAAAATGTAGGCCTGGGCGTCGGCCAGCAGGCGCCAGGGCATGATCGCGATGCCCAGAATGCCCGTGATCAGCCCGCCGGTTTTGAAATCGATGCGTTTCGGCCACATGTTGGCGAAGTCGTTGGCGGGCGACACCACGTTGGCCGCGATGTTGACCGAGATGGTCGCCACGATCACCGTGAACATGGCGATCGCCACCACCCAGGGGTTCTGAAATTCGCCCACCAGCTGGACCGGGTCCCAATGCAGCTTGCCGAAGACCAGCGAGGAGGCCGAGGTGATCACGATGCCCATGGCCGAGAACACGGTCATGGCGGCCGGCAAACCCAGCACCTGTCCCCGCACCTGCGATTTTTGGTCTGCCGCAAAGCGAGTGAAATCAGGCATGTTCAGCGACAGGGTGGCCCAGAAACCCACCATGGCCGTCAGCGAGGGGACGAAGACCGGCCAGAAGGCTTCCAGCGTCGTAAACTTGCCCGGCTGGGCCATCAAGGGCCCGAGCCCATCGGCCGCTTTCACGGCCCAGATGACCAGGCCTGCCGTCATCAGCAGAACGAACGGCGCGGCCCAGCTTTCGAAACGCTTCAGCGTGTCCATGCCCCGGTAGATGATCCAGATGTTGGACAGCCAGAACAGGCCAAAGCTGACCCAGGCGCCGAGGGCGTATCCGCCGAGGCTGCCGCCCCAACCGGCCCAGCCGGGCCAGATGGCTGTCAGCAGGGTGTTGACGGCCGCTCCTCCGATCCAGGCATTGATACCGAACCAGCCGCAGGCCACCAGGGCGCGCATCAGAGCCGGTAAATTGGCCCCCCAGACGCCGAAGCTGGCGCGAGCGAACACCGGAAAGGGAATGCCATAGCGGGTGCCGGGATGCGAGTTGAGCAGGATCGGGATCAGCACCAGCAGGTTCCCGAGCAAGATCGTGAAGAGCGCCTGCCGCCAGTTCATGCCGGAGGCGATCAGGCCGCTGGCGAGCATGTAGGTGGGGATGCAGCAGGCCATGGCGACCCACAGAGAGGTGTAGTGCCGGGTGCGCCAGGTGCGAGCTTCGGGCGGGGTGGGCGCCAGATCATCGCTGTAAAGTGGGGATTGTGAAGCCACCAAGGTAGCGGTGGTATCGGCGGTCGTGGACAAGGGATTGACCTCCTAGGCGCGTGGCTTCAGAACCAGGAGCTTGGGGCGGGGGGGAGGGCGGCAGTGGGGGCGTGCACGGCCCGGGGAGTTGGAGTGAGCAGGCCTGCGACGGGTCGTTGGCGGCTCAGGGGGTCGCCATCGGAGCGGGCAACGCGAGCTTTTCTGCCGCGCAGATCTGCTTGACGACGCGCATCGCCGAGATCGCGGCGCCGTCCGAGTGCGTGCCCTCCGTGAAGTCGCCCGCCAGATAAAGGCGCCCCTGGGGACGGCGAATTTCATCCGAAAGCGCGTCGAAACGCGAGCGGCCGACGGGCCAGGAGGCGATCGCGCGCGGGTGGTAACGGACGAAGTTCATGTACTTCACGTGGGGCGTGATGCCCCGCCATTGTTTTTCCAGCGCGGCGCCGACCTCCTTGCGAACATCATCCAGAGACCCTGTGCGGGCGTTGAAACGCTCGGCGTGCTCGCCCGTGATCAGCAGGTTCAGCGCGGTGTAGCCCCTCTGAGAGCCGGAGTTGGCTCCGTAGATCACGCCGAGGGGACCACCGGTCAGGATCGGCAGGATCTCCTCCCCTTTCACGGTCCAGAACTTCGCCGCCCGGGCATCCAGCACGATGTGGGCGGTACAGTAGGCGCCCCACGTTTGGGTGCCGATGGCTTCCTGGACCTTGGCGGAAAGCGGGGGGTCGATCTGAACCTCATACAGGCGGAAGAGGGGGATGGTGCTGACCACGTGGCGGGCCCGAAAGTGATGCACGGCGTAGCGGGCCGTCTCCAGGGCCGTCACGTCGACGTGGTCGGCGAAGCGGGCGATGCGCGTGACCTGATGCCCGGTCAAAACGCGGTCGCGGCCGATGCGGTCGCGCAAGGTTTCGGCCAGCCGCTGATTGCCCCCTTCCACGTGGTGAGACCCGACGCCCGCACCCGCAAAAATGTGCCACTCGTCGATGCCGTCGAGCGCGCTGATGGCATCGGCCGTGGTGCCGAATTCGGGTTCGCTCATGGCGCGGATCATGGCCACGGCCAGCGGCGACAGGCGCTTGTCACGCGACAACCAATCCGCGAACGACACGTCCTTCAGCTTGGCCAGTTCGGCGGGTAACGGGCGCAAGCCGACTTGCTTGTGAAGCCGTTGCATATCGGCGTCCCACTGCCGGAATTTGCTCAGGTCGGCACGGCCGAGCACCGAGGCCACAAAGGCCTCGTTGGTATCCTGGGTGAAGGGGTACAGTTTGCCCTTGTGCAGGAAACTGGAGAATGCCGTCGCGGACTTCTCCATCGGTACGCCCAGTTCCTCGGCGAGGGCCACCGTCGGGTTGGTATCCCAGAATTCCTCCAGGCCGGCCTCCGCGGAGACGCCCTCCGGATACGAGACCGTCCGCATCCGACCGCCCACCCGGTCGGCCAGCTCGAGCACCACGCAGTCCACGCCGGCTTGACGCAGGCGGTAGGCCGTCGTCAGACCAGCCAGGCCCGCGCCGATCACCACCACCGTGTGAGGGCGGGAGGGAACGGCCAACTGGGGCTCTGGATGTTCTGGTTCCGGCGAAGCCGCCAGGACGGGACCGGGTAGGCAGATGAGGGCCGCGGCAATCAGCCCATTGAGCCAGGTCCTGGCTGTGCGTGGCATGGAACCTCCTGTGGGTCGGGGGGCAGGGCTGTCTGACAGCGAACTCCCGTGCGACGGTGAATGGACGTCCTCGTCGGCTGGGTGGAAATCCCGACGAGGGAATGACATCCACGCCACCAAAACGTTACCGGGTCGAATTTCGCGCATCGTACGCCAGTCGAGATTCCCTTGGCAAGGCAGTTTGACTTTCACCTCAAAGCGGCCTGAGGACGCTGGGTGAGGAACCCCTCAGGGCTCACAGGCGTGGCGGATTCAACTGAGGGGCGCTGCCACCCGGCGGCGCGGCAGGGGCGGGTGGCGCTCCAGGCACAGCGGGGGGCGCGGGTTGACCGCTGCCCTTCGGGGCTGGTGCGCCTGCCGGTGGCTTGGGCGGCGTTGGGGCAAGGGGGTCACTCAGGTCGATCGGCCAGCGACGGGTGGCCATGTCGCCCAGCCGGATCTTTTTCACGTTGGCGACCAGCTTCACGGGAACCGAGAGATAGGGAGTCTCCCCGGCCGGCAGTTCCCAGAGCTGGGCCAAAGAGACCGGCGTCTCCGGGAGCGGGCGCAGGAACTCGGCCGAAAACAGCTGCCCCTCCACCGGCTGAAAGTGGCTGGGGGCTCGGCTGTTCCAAACCTTTGTGGCCAGCAACACCTTGCCGCCGGCATCCACCAGGGTGGCGTCGAGACGACCATCGCCCTGGCGCGCATACTCCAGGCCTCGGCGCAAGGCGGCGGGCCCGAAGGGCTGCTTGATCAACTCGTCGTGAAAGGTCTTGTAGCGCTTGTACCAGTCCGGGTTGAAGGCCACACGCAGGCCCTCCAAGCGCACGCGCACGAAGCCAGCCAGGCTCGGGTCGAACTCAGGACGAGGGGTGAACTGGATGTCGAAGGCACCGGTGGTCCATTCGTCCAGCAGGGCCTTGAGGTCCTTCTCCGCCTTGAGGGGGGCCGCCAGGTCGAGTTGCAGCTGAACATCTTGTTCCTGCGCAGCCCAGGCCGGCGCCAGAGGCCACCAGCCAAGCGCCCATATCGCCAGCCGGCCACCCGCGCGCAGCCAAACGCCCGGCGGCCTCGGGCCGGAAGCGCGCATTCTCCGGAAGGGTCTCATCGCACCGGCGGCTGCAGGACGGACATCCCCAGGGCGGCCTCAACCCCCGCAATGCGGTCTTCCAACGAAAATTCGGAGACCACATGCAGGCGCGGCCCCAGGCGATGCTCCCATTGTTCGACCAGGTGCGAGAGCACCGCGTGAAAGCCCCGCTGAAACGACGGGTCGGTGATGCGCTCGCCATCGTCCACGATCGGGAACATGGGGGGAATCACCACCAGCAGGTCGTAGTGCATGACCCGCTCCTCGACGGCTTCGCGGTAACGGGTTGCCTCCTCCTCCGGCCAGCCATATTGCGGGCCGAACCACTCAAAGTGGCAGAGCGAATCGACCGGACAGCGGTCCGAGATGTAGCCGATCGTCTCGTGTTCGTGTTCCGCCGCCACCTGCCGGTCCAGGATCGCCCACTGGAAGGGCAGGCGCAGATCTTCCGGCATGTTGGCGGGCGTGTAACCCCATTCGCGCGCCACCTCGCGCGAGCGTTCCGGCAGCAATGGCAAGTCGAAACGCTCGGCGAGGGCACGGGCCATGGTGGTCTTGCCGACGCAGGGAGCACCGGTCAATGAAACGGACAGAACGCGTCCACGGGGCACGCGGGCGGGCATGAGGGCCTCCGGAGCAGGGGGGGGGGTAGACCCTTACATTCCCGACACAGGGAGATACCTCACACGCCCTGCTCGCTTGCCGCGGAACTTGCGCTGGTGCGTGATCTACTTGGGCGCGTTGGCCACGATTTTCAGTTTGACCGGGTAGGTCACGTCCTTGTTTCGGTGAAGTTTTTCAACCGCGGGGAAGGTCAACCCCATATCCTGGGTGAAGGCGTGCCAGTCGGGAGCCCCGGTCACGTGGATGTGGACCAGCTCGAACCGGTGAACGCCAGGAGCGTTGACGGTTTCCTCGATTGGCAGGCTGACCCGATAGCGCTGATTGGTAGGCTTGGGCAGGCGCATGGTTTTCTCCACGCCGTCCAGCTTGTAGACCATCTCCAGCTTGTCCGCGATATCACTCTCTGCCTGGATGTCGACCGACAGGGTCGGCAGGTTGGCCAGCAGCGACGTGTTGAACACCCCACCAGACACCACGTAGGTTCCCGACCCTGAGAAGGTGGTCCCCTCAGCGCCGGCACGAGAAGCCGTGGACGATCCGGCGGCCCCGCTGAGGCCCCAGGTTTTTGCCGTGCTGACGTCGCTGAAGCTCAGCTGGTCGCGCCCGGCCGGTTTGGCGGAGTAGCCCGAGACCGGGTGGCTGAAGGTGACGTTGGCGCCGGTGGCGGGCTGTCCGTGCCAACGTGTGCTGGGGCGCTGGTCTGCAGGCACGCTGCTGTCGTCGGATTGATAGCGGATCTCCGTCTCCACCGTCGTGGAGAACCAGGCCTTGGTGGCCAGGTTCAGGGTGGCGTTCCAGCTGACATCGAGGTTCCCACTCTCGAATTCCGCCCACTGGTTGGGGGCGGGTTGGGTGGCGCCGGCCACCTTGAAGGTGGTGTTGTTGAGCGTCAGACCGAAAGTCGGGCTCACCACCGGGTTGTTTGCCGCCTCCACGTTGAAGGCTCCCAGGTTCGTGGCGACGCTGTAGCTCGCCTGGCCGGGCGTGCCTTGCTTGTCCCACTGTAGGGTGACTCTGGGGCGTTTCTTGATCAGCTGGAGTTCGAATTGCCCGTAGTTGATGGTGTAATCGTCGGCAGTGCCGTTCACGGAGGCCTGAGACGGCCAAACCGCGCTGGCGAAACCAGGGGCGTACTCGGCTCCGAACGCCTCCACCAAACCCGCGGCATTCGTGTATCCACTGGTGGTCGGGTCATGGGTCGGCGTGCCGGCGTGCGAGAAGGACACGAAAGCCCCCTGCACCGGCTGACCGTCCAGTTCGGGGATGTCGGAATCCCAGACCACCTTGGCCGTGACCTTGCCGGTCACCCACACCTCCGTGTTCACGCTGACGGGCGGCGAGAAGGCGGGTTGGCCTGAAACTGGTGGGGCGGTCCACGGGGCCAACGCCGGGGGCAGGGAAGGCTGGCTGGGGGCAGTTGGAGCGGTGCCAGGCTTCGAGGGGGTGACGGGCACTGCCGTTCCCCCTCCTGATGAGGGTTTCTTCTTGGTCGGATAGACGATGTAGGTGCAATGGCCATTGTTCAGCTGGGGCGAGTGCACCACGAAGCCCCCGAGTTTCTCCCCGGCTGCTGCTTCCACCTTGCCCTTGTGTTTGGAGTCGTTGAATCCCTTGACGGATTCATTTTTCAGGGATTTTTCCACTTGCTTGAGGTAGGCCTCGGCTTCTTTCTTCGAGTCAAACTCGATCACGGTAGCCTTGCCCACCTTCGACACCTCCGCACTCTTGGGCGGCTTGGGCGGCGATGCGGGGGCCGGTTTGCTCGCTGGCGGTTTCGGCGGGGGCGGGGGCGCTGGCTTGCTGCCTCCGCCGCCACCCTTGCCGCCACCGCCTCCTCCTCCGCCCTTTTTGAGCAATTCGTACACGAGGGGTTGGGGCGGAGGCGCCGCCGGAGCGGGCACGGCCATCTCGAACCACCAGTTGCCGGCCTGGTCCTGGCGTGCGCCCTCTCCTTCGAAAAAGCCCGGATTCTCTTCGATCGCCGCCGCCAGTTCCTCCTCGGCCTTGAAACGCACCTTGACTGCCGCGCCGGGCGTGATCTTGGCCTCGCCGAGCTCCAGGTGGTAGCCATACGCACCCAGCGGGGTGGCCTCCTTCAGCGGGAAGCCGGTCGCTTTTTCCCAGGGAATCTCGGAATCAGGAGCGTCGTACCCGGGTAACACGTGAAGCGGCAGGTATTCGGGCGTGGGCACGTTTTGGGCCCAATGTTCGCTGAAACTCCGGGTCACCGCCACGTTCGCGTTCTGGCTGAGGGCCCCCGGCGGGAAGACCACCTCCATATCGCCTGCTGCGTTGCTGACCGTGGCTCCCGCTGCCGCCGTGACGGCGGTCCGACGAGCATCGATGGGTTGCAGCGCCAAGGCTTTGCCGGGCTCCAGCCGGAAGTAGCCCGGCACGTAGCCGGGAGCGGTCACGAGGGCCGTGATCGAGGCCTCTCCCTTCAGCACTGCGTCGGGCAGGTCGACCACGCCGCGCGCGTTGGTGCTGAGCAATGCCTTTGCGATGGTCACACGCACGCCCTCCAGCGGTCCGCCATCGGGCCCCTGGAACTGGAACTGGGAGGGCTTCACATCGGCATCGGCTGCCTTGAGGCCCCCTTGAGCGGCCGCAAACGTCTCTCCGGTTGCTCCATCCGCCTGGCTGGCGGCGGAACCCCGAGGTTTCTGGAGGGTGGTGGTGGTCAGATCGGTCGATAGGGGCGGGGCGACGCTACAACCTGCCACCGCCAGACAGGTGGAGGCCAAGATCACGTGTTTCCGCAATCGCATCATTTGATTCTTCTCCCAGGGATCGAGGGACCGTCACGCAACAGAACCCACCGCCCCCCTTATACCGCGGGGGGGAGCGGATAAACGCAGAAAAAGCCTCCCTTCTCAGATTCGGTATCGCCGCCACTGTCGTTTAAGTATTGATTAAGATTAGGTAATTGGTTTATGATGGGCAGGTCCGTCGATCAGGAGGTTCCCTGCCCATGTCGCCTGCTTCCCGTTCCCATCGCCTCGTCGCCACCCTGATGGGGGCGGCCCTGCTGAGCGCGTGTGGCACGCTGAGCCTGCTCCCGGCTGCCAAGAAGGCCACCCAGGGGGCACGGACCGCTGCCTCGACCCTGGACAATCCGCTGGATGGCGCGCGTGCGCTGGCGCATACCCGCTACCTCACGGATGCGGCCCTGGCGGGGCGTGGCACGGCGACGGCCGGTGACTACAAGGCGGACGACTACATCGTCAGGGAATTCGAAAAACTGGGTTTGCCGGTGATCAAGCAGGCCTTCCAGAATCCCCGCTTCAAGGGCACGGCCCACAACGTGATCGCCTTGTTGCCGGGTTCCGAGCGCAGCAACCGCTACCTGGTGGTCGGCGCCCACAAGGACCACCTGGGCGTGCGGGAGGGCAAGATGTACCCCGGGGCGAATGACAACGCGGGCGGCACTGCCGCTGTGCTGGAGATTGCGCGCGTGATGGTCGACCGCAACCAGAACCACGGCGATCGCCCCCGGGCGAACATCCTCTTCATGACCTTCTCCGGAGAGGAGCTGGGCTTGCTGGGCTCGACCTACTACACCAAGAATCCGGTCGCGCCCAAGCTGGACGGCGGCGCCATGCCGATCCCGCTCTCAGCCATCAAGGGCATGGTCAACATGGATTGCATCGCCGTGGGCAACACCAACACGATCGGCACCGATGCGGTCGAGGACCCCTTCACCTCTCGCGGCGATCTCAGCGCCATGGCGACGCAACGCGGCCTCAAGATGGTGTTCAAGCCCTTCAAGATCCCCCACACCCACGAGGTGGGTGGCCTGGCGCTGCCGCCGTGGGCCAGCAGCGACCACGCCGCCTTCCGCCGGGCCGGCGTGCGTGCCATCTGCTATTACGCCGAGCCGGTCATGAGCAAGTACCTGCACACGCCGAATGACACCCTGCCGGAGCGGGACACGATCGACAAGAAGCCGGCCGACCAGTTCAACATCGACAACCTGGTGCGGATCGCGGCGGTAGCCTACGACACGCTCAAGGCCTGGTCGAACGAGTAACGCCCCGAGGGGCTTTGGTCCGCGTGCCGCGCCTGCAGCAGGGCCACCAGCGTATCAGCATCGATGTCCAGCGCCTCGCGTCCCGACAGGACCAGGTCGAAACCGGCTTCCAGCAGGGCCAGGCGTGCGTTCGTGGGCAAATCCTGAGTGAGGGCCACCAGCGGCAGCGCGCGGTGGGCGGGGCGCTCCCGGACGATGCGGCCCAGGGCGCGGCCGTGACGGGCCAGGTCGAGCACTTCCACGAACAACAGGTCGAATCGGCGGGTCGCCAGAGCGACCAGAGCGGCCACGCCATGCGGCACCCGCAGCACGGGATGGCCTGCCATGGCCAGGTGGGCTGAGAGCCCTGGAGCCAGGCTCCATTCCGCATCCAGGCTGATGATCAGGCTTCGGGCCACCGACATGGCGTGCGCTCCTTCCCGCGTGCGGGCTTTTGTAAAGATATGTGAATAATATGTAAGCACAGCCGTGATCCGGGCGCAAGCCTCGGAGCGCCAAAAGCAGAAGCCCCTTCCCAGGCGGGGAGGGGCTCGTCAGCGTGGAGGGGTGGACCTGCTGTCAGCCGACGCGTTTCCCCATCACGAGGGCGAGGGCCCCGCCGCTGAGGTCACGAACCACGACGTCGGCCAATCCAACCTGCCGGCAGGTGTGGGCCAGCGTGTCCTGGTCGACGAACGCCAGCGCCGAGGCATGCAAGTAGCGGTAAGCGTCGTCATCGCCCGCCATCCAACGACCCAGCCAGGGCGCCAGGCGACTGTGAAGCGCCACGACGGCACGCATCCAGGCCTGTCGCGGACGGGCCGTCTCCAGGGAGCCGAAACGCCCGCCCGGTTTCAAGATTCGCGCGATCTCTTTCAGCGCGCGTTCCAGGTCGGCCACGTTGCGCAGGCCGAAGCCCACCGTGACGACGTCAAAGCTGGCATCCGGAAAGGGCAGGGCCAGCATGTCGCCCTGGAGCCATTCGATACCGTCGCTGCGGCGGGCACGAGCGATTTCCAGCATGCCAGCGGAGAAGTCCAGGCCAACGGTGCGACCCTCGGGGCCGACGGCCCGTTGGAGCAACAGGGCCAGGTCGCCGGTGCCGGTGGCCAGGTCCAGGGCCGCGTCTCCCGGCGCTGGTCGCAGCCCCCGTACGAGTTGCCGTTTCCAGAGGCGATGGAGGCCTCCCGTCATCCAGTCGTTGACGCGGTCATAGCCAATCGCGATGCGATCGAACATGCCCTGAACGTAGGCAGCCTTGTCCGCGGGCGCCGGCAACACCTCGGGGCTCATCGCAGGGCCTCCTCGACCCCAGCCTGGGCCGCCAGGTCCGACAACACCGTGATCAGCTCCTCGCGGGCCTCGCCCGCCGGAAGCTGCTGCATCCAGTGCTGCGCGCGCTCCGCCTCACTCATCACCAGGCGGATCGTTTCCGCGGCGGGAGCTTCCGCCATGATGAGCCCCCGCAGCGCCGGCGTGATCTGCGCGGGCCAGGGGGAAAGCGATTCTCGGAGGCGTTCCCCGACTTCCGCGTCGTCCAGCGCCACCAGCACCGGTAGGGTCAAGGTGCCGTCCAGGAGGTCTCGCCCGACCGGCTTGCCCAGCTCTGCCGCACTGGCTGACCAGTCCAGCATGTCGTCTACGAGCTGGAACAGGCGTCCGAGGTGGAAGCCAAACCGACGCGCCACGGCGATCGCCCGGGGATTCGCGCCGGCCAGACGCGCCGCTCCCTCGGTGGCCAGTTCAAACGGGGCAGCGGTCTTCTTGGCGATGCGGTCCAGGTAGGCATCCATCCCCACGTCGAGGCGATGGCGATGTTCATCCTGGAGCAACTCGCCTTCGCACAGATCGGCGATCATCTCCGCAAAGCGGTCCGTCAGTACCGAATCGCCGAGCGCGGCGACCCGACGGCTGGCCTGTGCGAGCAGCCAGTCTCCGGCCAGCACGGCCACCTTGGCATTCCACCGCACGTGGACGGAGGCCACGCCGCGCCGGGTATCCGCCTCATCCAGGATATCGTCGTGGATCAAGGAGCCCACGTGGACCAGTTCGATGGCCTCAGCCAGCGCATCGTGGGCGGCGATCGCCTGACCGTCAGGCATGTAGGCCCTGGCCACCAGATTCAGGACCCGCGGGCGCACCCCTTTGCCGCCGGCTCCGAAGAGATGGCGAGAGGCCTCCGTGAGCGTCGGGCTCTGCGCTTCCAGGCGGCGGGCGATCGCCGCCCGGAAGCTGCTCTCCTGGGGACGAACTTCCGTGGTCATGGCTGAGCCGCCTTTTCCAGCGTGGCCCCTTCGCGAGTCACAGCGCTTGGGAGCGAGAGCGAGCCGGGTTGGGTGACCGCCTGCAGCCGACGCAAGTCGGTGACCAGCGCGGCCAGGGCCTGAAAGTCCAGCGCCTGGAGGGCGTCGGAGCGGGCGCAGGCGGGGTCGGGATGGCACTCGACGACCACGCCGTGCGCCCCCGCCGCGATCGCCGCACGCGCCAGGGGCGCCACGTAGGGGGAGTAGCCGGCCGCGTGGCTGGGGTCGACCAGCACCGGAAACGCGGACATTTCGCGAATGAACGGCACCGCCGCCAGGTCCAGCGTGAAGCGTTTGAGCGGGTTCGCCGAGCGGGAGCCACGTTCGCAGAAGGCCACGCTCGGCGCCCCGGCCTCGAGCAGGTATTCGGCCGCTCGCAGCCACTCTTCGGGGCTGGCGGCCAGCCCGCGCTTGAGGATGACCGGTTTGCCGATCCGACCGACGCGTTGCAGATGACGGCTGGCGTGCATGTGACGCGCTCCGACCATCAACACATCGGCGAAGGCGGCGATCGCTTCGGCCTCCGGCGTGTCCGTCACCTCGGTGACCACCTTCATCCCATGAGCGTCGGCGGCCTCGCGCAGCCAGGCCGCTCCGCGCGCTCCCAGCCCTTGGAAGGCATCGACTCGGGTCCGGGTCTTGTCGGTCCCCCCGCGCAGCCAGCGGATGCCCAGACTGGCACAGAAGGCGGCCGCCTGGCCGATCATGTCGGGGTCCTCGACCGCGCAAGGTCCGGCAATCACCGGCACCTCACCCAGATGCCAGGCATCCAGGGCCTCGTCCTGGGGCCCTTGCCGGAGAACCCGCTGGGGGAGTGCCTGCGTCTCATCCAGGCAGGCCACGCCAGGGTCTGAACTCAGGGCGTCCTTGACCCCCCAGGGCATCCAGGGGTCCTGGACCAGCAGAGCCTGGCCCCGCTGAACCACGCGGGCCTCGAATCCGAGTCGGGTCAACCACGCCCTGATCCGGTCACCGTGCTGTGCACCCGTCAACGTGATCAACATAGGCGCCTTCCTTCCGCTGGCTTTCAGCGCTTGCAAGCGATGCGCTCGTGTGCTAGCGTAGCATCATCCTTCAGAACTTTCAAGATTTTTTGAAAGTTTAATCAGGCGTCAATGATGAGCCGCGAAGCCGACATCGATTCTTTGGTTGCTCCCGCCGCGTGGGGTGCCGCGCGGGCTGACGTGGCGGCCGTGAGCCCCTTTCGGTTGGCCGACGCGCCTGCCGGCGACGAGCTGGTGCTCTTCATCGAAGAGGACGGCACCGGCTGGGTCGGCGTGGGGAGTGTGTTGCGCTGGGCCGCTGGGGCGGCCCAGGGGGCGACGGTCCTGTGGGCGGAGGTCGCGGCCGCCTTGAAGGCCATCGGTGGAGAGGCGTCGGGGGTGCGGGCGTTCGGCCGCATGGTGTTCGATGCTGACCGGCCCCTGGACCCGTTCGGCGCGGAGATTCCGGCTGCCTCGTTTCACGTGCCGCGCTGGTTGTTGCGATTTCCTCCGCAGGCCACGTTCGGGGAAGGGGTGCCGGAGGCTTGGGTGCTGTGGTCGGCGACCGCGGGGCCGGAAGCCTTGGCGTCCGAGCTCGACCGTTTCCGGGCGTGGGTGGCCCGGGCGAGAAGGCCGGAGCGTCAACCGGTGGTGCGCGTGGTTCCCGACGAGGCTGAACGGGCCGATTTTGAACGGGCCGTCGGCGGAGCGCTCTCGGCGATCGCCCGCGGCGAGGCGCGCAAGGTGGTGCTGGCCCGCCCACGCTACCTGGAAGCCAAGGCGCATTTGCCGGTCCGACGCATTTTCGAGCAACTGGCGCGGCGAGCCCCCGGCACCAGCCGATTTCTCTTCGTGGCCCGAGACGGCGCGGCCTTCCTGGGGGCTTCCCCGGAATGCCTGGTGGCCTTGGATGGCCGGCGGGTGCGGGCCGACGTGCTGGCCGGCACCTGCGCGCGCGCCGCGGAACCGGCCGAGGATGCCCGGCTGGCTCACGGACTGCTGCAAAGCGACAAGGACCGACACGAACACGCCCTGGTGCGCGAAGCGGTGCTGGCGGCTCTCGCGCCCTTCGTCACGCAACTGGACGCGCCCGAGGAACCGACGCTGCTGCCCCTGCCCAACGTGTGGCATCTGCGCACGCCTGTGGCCGCTGTGCTGGCCTCCGAAGCGGGACTGGGGGACCTGGTGGCGGCCTTGCATCCGACCCCCGCCGTGGGAGGCGTGCCGCGCGAGACGGCGGTTCGCTTGATCGGGGAACTCGAACTGACCGGTCGGGGCTACTACGCGGGGCCGGTGGGCTGGATGTCCGCCGACGCGGCCTTTTTGGCCGTCGGGATCCGCGCCGCGCACGTGCGAGGCAATCGAGCCGCGGCGCTGGCGGGT
This sequence comes from Candidatus Sericytochromatia bacterium, assembly GCA_035285325.1. Taxonomy (NCBI): domain Bacteria; kingdom Bacillati; class Candidatus Sericytochromatia; species Candidatus Sericytochromatia bacterium. Next base: position 32,351 of record JAYKJB010000085.1, on the reverse strand, counting down.
GCGGGCGTGGTGGCGGGGTCGCGGCCGGACGCCGAGTGGCTGGAAACCGAGCGCAAGCTGGCCCCCATGCTGGCCGCGCTGACCGAGGCACCTCCCCCATGAGCAGTCGCGGCCTGACCAACCTGAACTGGGCCCACAGCGTGCTCGATACGTTGGTGGGCCAGGGAGTGCGCCACCTGGTCCTGTCGCCAGGGTCTCGCTCCACCCCGCTCGCGCTGGCGGCGCATCGGCATCCCCGGCTGTCGTGCGAGGTGGTGCTGGACGAGCGAGTGGCAGGCTTCGTGGCCCTTGGCATGGCCCGGGTGCTGGAGGCTCCCGTGGCGCTCGTCTGCACCTCCGGCACCGCGGCGGCCAATTACCATCCTGCGCTGGCCGAGGCCTCCGCCTGGGGGGTGCCGCTGGTGGCCGTGACGGCGGACCGCCCCCCGCGTTTGCGCGGGGTGGGGGCGGCCCAGACGATCAACCAAGTGGGCCTTTATGGCCCCACAACCTCGTTTCTGGAACTGCCCGTTCCGGACCCCGAAGCCTTGCCCCAGGCCTGCTTGCGGCTGGGACTGGCGGCGTCGTCGGCTATCGCGGCCGGCCGCCCGCTGCACGTGAACGTGCCCTTCGACGAACCGCTGGCGCCCACCCCGGAGGAACTTGCCGGCTGGGTGCCGCCTGCCCCACAGCCGTTACAGCGGCCTTCCTCCTCGGGACGAGTGCCTGAGGCGACCCTGACGTGGCTGGTTGAGCGCCTTCGGCAGGCCCAGCGGCCGGTTTTGCTGGCGGGCCCCGGGGCGGGCGATCGCCAGACCGCCGTGCCCTTGCTGCGCTGGGCCGCCCGGCTCGGGTTGCCGGTCCTGGCCGATGTGGGCAGCGGCCTGCGCGGCGCGGGCTCCGATGCTTTCGTGCTGCATCACGCCGACCTGTTCCTGCGTCCGCCGCTGTCCCGTGCGTTCGAGCCGGACTTGGTGCTGCGGGTCGGCCGTCAGATGACCAGCAAGGCGATCGCCACCTGGGCGGCAGGAAGCGGGGCGGAATGCCTGACGCTCTGGCCGGACGCCCTGGGACGTGACCCGGATGCGGCGGGCGGGACACTGGTGCTGGGGGACCTGGCGGACCTGTTCGTTCGCTGGGGGGAACAGGCTGCGGAGCCTACATGGAGCGCCTGGTCGGAACGCTGGCTGGCGCAGGAACGGCGGACCGCTTCCGCGCTGACGCGGGTCACGCCGGCGCCTCCGCTGGAGGCGGCGGCGGTGCGGGCGGCCCTGGCCGCCCTGCCCGAGGGCGCCCAATGCGTCCTGTCGAATTCGATGCCGATCCGGCACGCCGACGCCTATGCCGGGGCTGGTTCTCCGGGGATGCGGGTTCACGTGATTCGTGGGGCCAACGGCATCGACGGCGTCACCAGTTTCAGCCTCGGCGTGGCGCTCGCCTCACGGGTGCCGACCCTGCTGGTGACCGGGGACCTGGCCTTCCTGCACGACGTCGGGGCCCTGGCGCTCCTGCGGCGCCTGACGGTTCCCCTCGTCATCCTCGTCCTCGACAACCGTGGGGGCCTGATCTTTCATCACCTGCCCATCGCCGAGGCGGCGCCCGACTTCGAAACGCTGTTCGCCACGCCGCACGACCAGGACCTGGCGGCGGTGGCCGCCGGCTTCGGGTTGCCCGCCCGTTGGGTGACCACGGCCTCCGAGGTGGGCTATTGCGTGGGCGATGCGCTTTCCCGTCCGGGGCCCACCGTGTGGCTCGTGCCCTCTGAACGTCAGGCGGCGGTCGCCGACCATCGGCGCTTCCTGGCTGACTTGCAAGTCGGAGGAACGGTCGATGGATGAAGCCGAGCGCCTCCGTCAGACGGTCCCACCAGCACCGGGCCCCTCGCCCCGCTTGGACCGGCCACGCCGGCGCGGTGAGGCGCTTGGCCGCCTGGGCGGGACGGCTGACTGGGGCCAGCTGCGAGAGGTTCAGGCCGGCGGCCTGAGCTGGCGTCTGCGCGTCGGCGGCGACCCCGCCGCTCCACCTCTTTTGTTGCTGCACGGATTCGGCTGGGATGCTCGCGTCTGGGCGCCCTTGCTGCCGGCACTGGACCTGGCCTGGTCGGTCTGGGCCGTGGACCTGCCCGGTCACGGGGGCACCCAGCCTCCCGTGCCGGTGGCCGAATGGGAACTGGGGCGGGCCGCCTCGGCGCTGGGGAGCTTGCTGGATGACCTGGGCATTCCGTCGCCGACCGTGCTCGGTTATTCGCTGGGGGGCCGCCTGGCGTTGCATCTCGCGCTGCAGCGCCCCCTGGCGGGCCTGCTGCTGGTGGGGGCCTCACCGGGACTCGATGAACCCGAGGCGCGGGCGACCCGTGAGGCGGCCGACGCGCGTTGGGCCGACCTGCTCAGGCAGGGAGCTTCTGACTTCTGGCAGGCCTGGGACGCGCAGCCGGTGTTTGCCACCCGACGTGGCGGTGAAGGGGGCCTCTCGCCCGGGGCTCGTGAGATCCGCCTGAGTCAGGCGCCCGAATCGCTGGCGGCGGCGATGGAGGCCTTTGGTCTGGGGCGCATGGCGCCGTTGTCGGGACGTCTGGGCCAGCTGTCCGTGCCGACCATCGCCCTGGCCGGGCAATGGGATGCCAAGTTTCAGGCCCACGCCGAGACCTTCGCACGGGCCATTCCCCTGGCGGAGGCTCGTGTCGCGCCCGGGGCCGGTCACGACGTCCCGAACGAGGCCCCCGAAGCCCTGGTCCAGGCCCTCGTCGCGCTGGCTGCGCGGGCCTCCACGCAACCTTCCGAACCCAGGATCCCCCTCCCACGAAAAGGAGTGCACCCATGAACGGCATCGCTGCAGCGCTGGAATGGCGCTCGGTCAAAAGCTATGAGGACATTCGGCTCGAGAAGGCCGAGGGTATTGCCAAGGTCACGATCAACCGACCGGAGCGCCGCAACGCCTTCCGGCCGAAAACCATCATCGAACTGCTCGATGCCTTCCACCTGGTGCGCGAGGACCCCGAGGTCGGCGCCGTGATCCTGACCGGGGAGGGCCCGGACGCCTTTTGCGCGGGCGGCGACCAGAAGGTGCGCGGCGACGCCGGGTACGTGGGCGCGGACGGAGTGCCTCGCCTGAACGTGCTGGACCTTCAGAAGGTGATCCGCTCGCTGCCCAAACCCGTGGTGGCCATGGTGGCCGGCTACGCGATCGGCGGAGGGCACGTGCTGCACGTCGTGTGCGACCTGACCATCGCCGCGGACAACGCCCGCTTCGGTCAGACCGGGCCGCGCGTGGGTTCGTTCGATGGCGGCTTCGGGGCCTCTTACCTGGCCTCCATCGTCGGTCAGAAGAAGGCCCGTGAGATCTGGTATCTCTGTCGTCAGTATGATGCCCAGGAAGCCCTGCAGATGGGTCTGGTCAACGCGGTGGTGCCGCTGGCCGACCTGGAAGCCGAGACCGTCCGCTGGTGTCAGGAGATGCTGCGGCATTCGCCCCTGGCGATGCGCTGCTTGAAAAGCGCCTTCAACGCCGACCTGGACGGCCAGGCCGGCATCCAGGAACTCGCCGGCAACGCCACCTTGCTCTTCTACATGTCGGAAGAGGCGCAGGAAGGACGCGATGCCTGGGTGCAGCGCCGCCAGCCCGACTTCTCGAAGTTCCCGCGCCTGCCTTGAGGCAGAAAGGGGCCGCCCATGTCCGCCCTCCACACCTGGTTTCTGGCCTCCCGTCCGCGGACCCTGCCTGCAGCCGCCGTCCCGGTGGCCGTGGGCTCGGCCCTGGCCCTGAAATGGGGGGTCTGGCACCCCGGCGCGGCCCTGGCGGCCCTCGGGGGCGCGCTGGCCCTGCAGGTCGGTTGTAACTTCGCCAATGATTATTTCGACTGGAAAAGTGGCGCCGACGGCCCCGACCGCCTGGGGCCGACGCGGGTGACCTCCGCCGGGCTGGTGAGCCCGGCTCAGATGGTGCGCGCCACGGCGCTGGTGTTTGCCGTGGCCGTGCTGTTCGGTCTGGTGCTGGTCTGGCTGGCCGGTTGGCCCGTGGTGGCGATCGGGCTGCTCTCGGTGGCGGCGGCGATCGCCTACACCGGGGGTCCCTATCCCCTGGCTTACCACGGTCTCGGAGAAGTGACGGCCTTTCTTTTTTTCGGCCCCGTGGCCGTGCTGGGAACCTTCTTCGTGCAGCAGGTGGCGAGCTCGGGCATCCTGGCCTGGCCGCCATCGCTGGCCTGGTGGCTCTCTTTGCCCGTGGGCGCCTGGGTGGCGGCGATCCTGCTGGTGAATAACCTGCGCGACATCCCGACCGACGCCCTGGTTGGCAAGCGCACCCTGGCGGTGCGCCTGGGGGCCCGCTTCTCGCGCCTGTTGTACCTGGGATTGATGCTGGTCGGCTTTCTGGCCCCGCTGGTGTTGCTGCGCGGGGGGCAGCTCTGGGCGGCCCTGCTGCCCTGCCTGGCGCTGCCCCTGGCCTGGGGCCCTGTCAGGACGGTCTTCTCGGAGGCCGGGGGCAGCGCGCTCAACGGGGTCCTGGCCGCCACCGCGCGGGTCCTGCTGGTTGGCGGCCTGCTGCTCGCGGGAGGCCTGGCATGGGGGTGAGGCTCAGCTGGGCGGTTTTGCCCTATGACGCGGCCCTGGCAGCCCCCTTGCCCACGGCGAGGGGGGCGATCGCCCGTCGGCGGGGCTGGTACGTGGCCTGCCGCGGGGGCGGCCGCATCGGCCTCGGCGAGGTCACGCCCTGGCCCGCCTGGGGCACGGAAACCGAGGCCGCTGCCGAGCGGGCGCTGGCGGCGCTGCCGTCGGGGGTTGAAGCCCCTGAGACGCTGGACGACGTGCGAGCCTGCCTGACGGCCCTTGGCCTGGCGAGCGGCGGGGCGGCTGTGTGGGCGGGTCTGGAGGCGGCCTTGCTGGACTGGCTGGCCCGGCGCTTCGGGCAGCCCCTCGCCACTTTGCTGCGCGAAGGGCCGGGAGAATCGGCCAGGCAGGTGGCGGTGGCGGCTCTGATTGGTGCCGAGCCGCCGGAACTGGCGGCCGCGCGCGCGGCGGCGGCGGTGGCCGCCGGCCATCGAACGGTCAAGCTGAAGCTGGTGGGCGAGCAGGACCTGGCCCGCGCCCGTGCCGTGCGCGCAGCGGTGGGCGCGGCGGTGGCCCTGCGCCTGGATGCCAACGCGCTCTGGCCGGACGCCGATGCGGCCCTGCCCGACCTGCTCCCGTTTGCGGAGGTGGCTCCCGAATTTTTTGAGCAGCCCTTGCCGGCTCACGACCTGGCGGGCCTCGCGGCGCTCTCCCGACGCCTTCCCTTTCCGTTGGCTGCCGATGAAGCGCTCGGGACCGCGGGGGCTTTCGACGCGGCGATCGCCGCTGGGGTGCCGGTGCTGGTCTGCAAGCCCATGGTGCATGGGGGCTTGCTGGCCGCGCGCGACTTGATCGAGCGGGCGCGGGCCGCGGGCCTGCGGGTGGTGCTCTCTTCCTCGCTTGACCGTGGCCTCGGAAGCGCGGGCGTGCTGCACCTGGCGGCGGCGTTCGCGCAGGAAACGGGGTGTGCCGGCCTGGGGACGGTGGGCCTGTATGCGGATGGCGGGGCGCTCGCGGGTCTCACGCCGCAGGATGGCTGCCTGCCGTTGCCGGCGGGGCCGGGGCTCGGCTTGTCTCCCGCTGTCCCGGTACTTCGTGATTGGCTGGCAGGGTTGGACCAGCTGACGGGGGGCCACGCCACGTGATGCGGACAGGCCACCTCGCGACATTGCTGGCGCATGCCCCGGAACCGGGGGGTGTGATGGGATCGGCCGCCGAAGATCGCCTGGACCCCACGGTGTTCTCACGGCGGGTCGACTCGGGCGCCGCGCGTCTGCGCCAGGCGGGCGTGAGCGAGGGGGACCTGGTGGCGGTCTGGGGTCCCAACGCCCTCGATTGGGTGGTCGCGGCCCTGGCCATCTGGGCCTGTGGGGCGGCCTTGCTGCCGCTGCCCCCACGCTGGACCGACCACGAGGTGGCGAGCCTCGTTGCGAATCTGCCGCTGCGCGCCGTTCTCGCCCCGTCTGCCTATCGGACGCGTGCGCAGGCTCTGGGCCTGAACGTGCTGGATTGGACCCTGCGGGAGGAGGCTCCGCAGTCCCGCCCGACGAACCAGGTAGGCGCCACCGCGCGCACCTGGTCGCCGGAACTGGCGGCCCTGGTGGCGACCTCCGGCTCCACGGGGCGGCCCAAATTGGCCATGCTGAGTATCACGGGGTTGCGTGCCACGGCGATCGCCACCGCGGCACAGCTGGAGTTGGCCCCCGGGAGCGTGTACGGCTTGCCTTTGCCGTTGCATCACGTGGGAGGCCTGGGCGCGCTTTGCCGGGTGCTGGTCAGTGGGGCCTCCCTGGCCTTGGGAGGCGTCCCACCGGCCGATGTCGCGGGCTGGCATGGGCAGGCGGTGTCGCATGCCTCGCTGGTGCCCACCCAGCTGGGCGACTGTCTGGCGGTCTGGGGCGAGGCGGGCTGGCCGGCCTCCCTCAGGGCCGTCATGGTGGGAGGCGCGGCCCCGCCCCCCGATCTGGCGGCCCGCTGCCCCCAGGCCTTCGCCACCTACGGCCTGACCGAGGCGGGGGGCACGGTCACGCTGAGCCCGGCCTCCGCTCAACCGGGCAGTTCGGGCCTTCCCCTGCCCGGTGTTGCGATCCAGGTGCGCCGTGACGACGGGGGGCTGGTCCCTCCTTCCGAGGTGGGAACCCTGTGGGTGCGTGGCCCCGGGCTCATGATGGGCTACTGGGATGATCCGGCCGCCACGGCCCAGGCCCTGCAGGATGGTTGGCTGCGGACCGGTGACGTGGGCTTTCTGGACGCCGCTGGCGCGGTTCACGTGCTGGCGCGTCGGCAGGATCTGATCGTCAGCGGGGGCGAGAATGTCTATCCGGCTGAAGTCGAGGCGGCGCTGGCGCGCTTGCCGGAAGTCGCTGAGTCGCTCGTGCTCGGTCTTCCCGACCCGCGTTGGGGGCAATGCGTGGTGGCGGTGGTGGTCCCGCGAGACCATCTTCCGGCGCCGAGCCTGGAGAGTTTGAGAACGGGACTGGAACCGTATCTGGCGCGCTTCAAGCACCCTCGACGGCTGCTGACCCTCCCCGCGTTGCCACGCCTGGCGAATGGCAAGCTGGACCGGGTGGCGGTACGTGCGTGGGCCGAGGAGGTTCGGGTATGAAACAGACGACGTGGGCTCCCCCCATCGCCCGAGGAGGCACCAAGCTGGAACACGCTGAGCCGTTGTCGCCAGAGCTCTACCGGGCCTGCGAAGCCGTCGGCCAGGTGGTCGAGCTGTGGGGCTTCAAGCGGGTACACGGCATGATCTGGATGTACATGTACCTGCGCGGTGAACCCGTGACGACCAAGGACATCCAGGCCGCGCTGGGCATTTCGGCGGGCCTGGTCTCCATGTCGCTGGCGGAATTGCAGCATTGGGCGGTGGTCCATCGTCATTCAGCGCCGGGGGAGCGCAAGGACTTCTACACGGCCGAGGCCAACATTGGACGCCCGATCTTGAAGGTCTTGCGGGAACGCGAAGCCTATCAACTGGGGGTCATGATCGAGGCCCTGCGCGTGGTGCGGGAAGGCCTGGCCAGCAAGGCGGAACCGCTGGCGGCGGAGGCGGTGGCGATCGCCCAGCTGGATGGCTTGATTCATACGGGCGTGCTGGGCAAGGAGTTGTTCAATCGCTTCCTGGATCTGGGGGCCTTGATTCTCTTGCGAGAGGGGACCTCGCCCAGCGTGATCAAGGATGTGGGCAAGACCCTGCTCGCATTGCGGGAGTTCCTGCTCAGCCGGTCTGTGCCTGACGGCGAGACGGGCCCCGGACGCAAGAGAGCCGGGCCCTGAACGGGAGGGGCGAGGCGGCGCGGAGGAGGGGCCCGGCGCGAGCCGAACGCCCGGCCGCGGCGGAGGGGGTCAGTCCGCGGGTTTGGGGCTGACGGCCAGCGTGCAGCGTGAAATGCAGACCAGTCGGTCCTTCGCGTCGCGGATGTGGACCTCCCAGACCTGGGTGGTGCGCCCACGGTGGATCGGGCGGGCCTCTGCCGAGACGCTGCCATCGCGCACCGCCCGCAGATGGTTGGCGTTGATTTCCAACCCCACCGCGATTTCCCGTTGCTGGTCGACATTCATCCAGGCCCCGATGCTGGCCACCGTTTCAGCCAGCACCACCGAAGCACCGCCGTGTAGCAGGCCGAAAGGTTGGTGAACGGCGCGCGTGACGGGCATGCGAGCTCGAACCAAGTCTCGCCCCACCGCAAGCAATTCGATGCCGAGCACGTCTGTCAGGGTACCCTGCGAGGCTTGTTGCATCGCGGCCAGCGCGGTCGCATCCGAGGCAAGGGTGGGGTCTGACGACATGGCTGTCTCCGGGTTCCCGTGGCCTGGGTATGATAGGGGGCGATCAGGGTTTCGTCCAGCGTTTCCCGTCGCCCGTGCCAGCTGGCGCCAACGACGGGCAACGCGAGAGTGGCCCTCGCCCGGAACGGGCGTCGGGTGTGAGGAGAAGCAAGCGCGTGATGGCGAAATGGCTCTTGACGGTTGGGATGACGGTTCTGGCGCTTTCGCCGAGCCTCACGGCGATGGCGGCGCCGGCTCGCTCCGCACCCGCAGGCCTGATGGGCCAGTGGATCTATGACCCGGCGCAAAGTGACGACGTCGACCAGGCGATCCAGCGGGCCGCCGAGAAGATCAACTACATTCTGCGCGGGTTTGCCCACGGTCGCTTGAAGGACACCAATCACCCCTATCGCACGGTGGCGATCACGCAGCAGGGGGCGGACACCCTGGTGAAGAAGGACGATCGCCAACCCCTGACAGCCCCGACTTCGGGGGCCTCCACGAAGTGGAAACGGGAAGATGGTCAGATTTATGACGTCACGCTGCGCTGGCAGGGCCAGGGGCGTCTGGAAGAAAGCATCGGTAACCATGAAGGCAAGCGCATCAATCTGTACAGTTTGCGCGCCGATGGTCGGACCATGGATCTGCACGTCTCCGTCAGCAGCACCCGCTTGCCTGTGCCGCTGAGTTACCGTCTGGCCTATCGTCGCGTGCCCTGAGCCGCACGGTGCTTGACGGCGCGATCCCCCCGCGCAAGAGGCCGCCGGCCTGCTGGCTGTGATGAGCCAGAGGCGGCTGGCGCGTTGGCTGTGCTGACAGAGAAAGGGACCTGCCCCTCGCCCTTGTGACCAACTCGGGTTGGCCAGGGCGCCCTGTTGTTTCCCCCGCCTGACGCGCACACTCGTGCTTGCCGGTTGAGGGTAACGAATTGTCGCAGGCCAATCTGGCGCCCGCTCGCCAGCTTCATGTCTCCGTTGCGCTGAGGGGCGTCTCATGGCTGGCCCTGGCACAGGGCTTGTCCTATCTCGTGCAATGGGGCGTGCTGGTGTGCGTCGCCCGTCAGCTCGGCCCGGAACATTACGGCAGTGCTGCACTGGCGCTGTTTTGCCTGAGCGGCCCGCTGGTGCTGCAGGAACTGGGCCTGGGGCAGGCGCTGATGCACCGGCGAGCAGTCGAGTCAGGTCATCTGGCGGCCAGCCTGCTGGGCAGCCTGATCGTGAGCTTGCTGCTCTGGCTTGTTCTGGGGATGCTGGCCCCCCTGTTGGCGGCCGTCTTCGCCACGCCCTTGCTGGCTCACTTGCTGCCCATTCTGGCCGCGGCCTTGCCGCTCTCGGCCCTGGGAACGGTGCCGCGGGCCATGCTGGAGCGTGCGTCTCGCTTCAAGGCCGTGGCCGTGCTGGAGTCGCTCGGCGCCGTCTTGGGGGGAGCAGCCAGCCTGGCCACCCTGATGTCCGGCGGCGGCATCTGGGCGGCGCTGGTCGGCCCCATGGTCAGTGCGGCGATGGTGTCGCTGGGGGCCTGGGGCCTGCAGGGTCGTTTTTCCTTTCAGGGCTTGAGTCGGTGTCATTGGCAGGAACTCTGGCAGTTCGGGGGGCCGGTCTGTGCGTCTCGCTGCCTGGGCTGGTTGGTGGTTCAGCTGGATACCATCGTGATCGGATGTTGTCTGGGGCCCGCGGCCCTGGGCCTCTACGGGATGGCCACGAAGCTGGTGTTGCTCCCGACCTCGCGCCTGGCGCAGGTGCTCTTGCGCGTGGCCACGCCCCGCTTTGCCGCGGCCCGGGAAGAACAGGCGCGGCTGCGCCAACAGTATGTTCGCCTGATCCGCGGCCTCGCGTGGATCACCTGGCCGTGGCAGACCAGCCTGCTGCTGCTGGCCCCCGCGCTATTGCCCGCCTTGCTGGGAGAGGCCTGGCGAGAGGCGGTCTGGCTGACCCAGCTGCTGTGTGTGGTCGGCGCGTTCAAGGGGCTGGTCTGCTCCGTGGGACTCGTCTTTCAGACCGTCGGAGCGCCACAGCTGGAACTCCGCCTGAACATCCTGAGCGCTGGTCTGTTACTGGCCTGTCTGTGGATCGGTCAGCACTGGGGGTGGTCGGGCCTGGCCATCGGCTTGCTGGTCTCGACCTTGCTCGGCGCCCCGATGCAGCAGTTGGCGGCCAACCGCGCCTTGAAGTTGCCGTTTCAATCCTTTTCGAGCGCCCTGTACGCCCCGCTGCAGGTGAGTGCGGCTCTGGCCTTCCTGCTGACGCTCGGCCTCTTCTCGATGGGGGCAGGGGAGCCGAGCGCGCTGGCCACGCTGGGGCTGTTCGTCCTGGGAGGGGTGGGGGCCCACCTCTGCCGCTTGGGGGTGGGAAGCACCTTCCACCGACGCCATTCGAGGCTTGAGATTTAAAAGCTCGGCATCTTATCGGTGCTCCTGGTTGTTTTTTTTTTTTTAGTCAAAAACATGGGGGTGGATACCGATATTTTTAACGGATGGTTGTCTGGGGCCGTGTTTAACCCACGTGATTTGCGGTAGTATGTCTGAGGAAACAATGAATGGACAGTCTGTCCGCGATGCCCTTCACTTCCGTGAGTCCTGAGGTCCTTGCGGTCCGCCCATCCCTGCCAGACGAGGTTTTGAGGAATGACGATGCTGCCACAACCCAAACGCGTTCACCTGATCTTCGGTGATGGAGATTCTCTGCTGGTTGACGTGCTGGAGGAAATCTCGCGCGAGATTTTTCGTTCGTCGTGTGAATGCGCCGAAGATATCTCGTTGACATCCTTGGGGCTTCAGGCCGAGCGGGGGGTCGAGGCACCCCAGGTGTGTCAGATTGCCTGGCCGGACGGCCGGACGGCGGTGTTTCATCTGGCCAACAGCATCGACTTGCCGCTGGGGGGCCATTACCTTTCGGGCGAACTGGTGCCCCACCGCTGAACCCGCTCCTCTGACGGAAAAATCTCCCCCGGTGGCTCGACACGATGAGGGGCGGCTGAGGCAGCGGGCGAGAGCGGTCGGCGCCCGCCGGGGAATCGCAGCTTGGGGCCGGGATTGGAGCAGCCTGGCGGGGTATGCTAGGGGCGGCCCACGCTCGGGCCGCCGCATGGCTTTGTCCCGTCCGTTCGAGGTCTCTCATGCATCCCGTCTGGCTTTCTCACTATCCGGCTGGTGTCTCTCCCTCGATTGACCCCGCGCTCCACCACTCCATTCTTGACTTGCTGGATGCCAGCGCTCGGGACTACCGGGACCAGCCGGCCTACACCTGCATGGGCAAAACCTTGACCTTCGGTGAGGTGGATCGCCTCGCTCGCCAGTTTGCCGCCTTTCTGCGGGGGGAATTGGGCCTGCAGCCTGGTGACCGCATCGCCTTGCAGATGCCCAACACGCTGCAGTATCCGGTGGCGCTTTATGGGGCCCTGCGGGCAGGGTTGGTGGTGGTCAATACCAACCCCCTCTATACCGTGCGGGAGATGGCCCATCAGTTCAACGACAGTGGCGCCAAGGCGCTCGTGGTCATGGCGAACTTTTGCCAGAATGTGCAGGAAGTCTTGCCCGAGACAGGCCTTCAGCACGTGATCGTGACGGAAATGGGCGACTTGCTGGGATTCCCCAAAGGGCCGATCGTCAATTTCGTGGTCCGGCACGTCAAGAAGCTGGTCCCCGCTTACACGTTGCCGCGGGCGATCTCGTTCAAGGAGGCCCTCTCGCGAGGAGCAGGGCGTCCGCTGCCGGAGAGCAGGCTGGGGCGCGAGGACATCGCCTTCTTGCAATACACCGGCGGGACGACCGGCGTGAGCAAGGGCGCTGTGCTGACCCACGGCAACATTCTGGCCAACGTGGCCCAGATTGCTGCGTGGATGTCGCCGCGGCTGGACCCCGGCCGAGAGGTGGTGGTCACCCCGCTGCCGCTCTACCACATCTTCTCTCTCACGGTGAATTGCCTGGCCTTCTCCACCTTCGGCGGGCACAACATCTTGATTCCCAATCCCCGCGATATGGCGGGTTTTCTGGCCGAGATGAAGCGCTACCCCTTCACGGTGATGACGGGCGTCAACACCCTGTTCAACGGCATCATGAACCACGCCGATTTCGACGCGGCCACCTTCCGGCACTTGAAGTTTGCCGTCGGGGGCGCGATGGCGGTTCAGCGCAGTGTGGCGGAGCGCTGGAAGTCGATGACTGGTTGTCCGATCGTCGAAGGATACGGCCTGACCGAGTCCTCGCCGGTGGTCACCTGCAATCCGGTCGGGGGCGGCGAGCAGATCGGCACGATCGGGCAACCGGTTCCGAACACCGAGATCAAACTGGTCGATGATGATGGAAACGAGGTGGCAGAAGGGGAATCGGGTGAGTTGTGCGTGCGCGGTCCGCAGGTGATGCAGGGGTATCACAACCGCCCGGACGAGACCGCCAAGGTGATCCGGGATGGCTGGCTGCACACCGGTGACGTGGCCGTGATGCAACCGGACGGCTTCTTTCGGATCGTGGACCGCAAGAAGGACATGATTCTTGTCTCCGGCTTCAACGTGTATCCCAACGAGGTGGAGGACGTGATCGCCAGCCACCCCAAGGTGCTCGAGGTGGCCGTGATCGGCGTGCCCCACGAGGCCAGTGGAGAAGCCGTCAAGGCCTTCGTGGTCAAACGCGATGGCTCATTGACGGCGGAAGACGTGATCGCCCACTGTCGTGACGGCTTGACCGGCTACAAGGTGCCGCGCACCGTGGAATTCCGCGACAGCCTGCCCAAGACCAACGTAGGCAAGATCCTCCGCCGCGAACTGCGGGAACCGGCCAAGGGGTGAGGCCCCCCGGCCCTGCTTGCAGCCTCACCGGGAGGGCAGGGTCGGGGCTCTGCCCAATCAGGCGTGCAGGGCGCGCCCCAAGGCGGCGAGGGCCGCTTCCTTGACCACCTCCGAGAGGGTCGGATGGCCATGGGTGGTGCGCGCCAGATCCTCCGCCGAGGCGCGGAATTCCATCAGCGCGACGGCCTCGGCCAGCAGTTCGGAGACATTGGCGCCGATCATGTGAACGCCCAAGATCTCGTCGCTTTCCGCGTGGGCAATCACCTTCACGAAGCCGCGCGGATCCCCGTGGCCCAGCGCTCGGCCGTTGGCCGCAAAGGGGAAACGCCCGGTGCGAATCGGAATTCCCGCTGCCGTGAGGTCCTGCTCGGTGCGGCCGACCCAGGCGATCTCGGGGCTGGTGTAGATGACCCAGGGCATCGCATCGTAATTGACGTGGCCCGCCTGGCCGGCAATCGTTTCGGCCACGGCCACGCCTTCGTCTTCGGCCTTGTGCGCCAGCATGGCGCCGCCCACCACATCCCCGACCGCCCACACGTTGGGCAGGTTGGTGCGCAGGTGCGCGTCCGTCCGGACGAAGCCCCGGTCATCAAGGGCCAGGCCGACGGCCTCCGCCCCGAGGCCGGACGTGTAAGGCACCCGCCCGATCGAGACGATCAGGCGATCGACCTCCAAGGTTTTGGGCGTGCCGGCGTCCACGTAGCGCACAATCACGCCGGAACCGCTGGCATCGACCTCGGCAATCTGCACACCGAGGGTCAGATTCAGACCTTGCTTGATGAATTCACGCTGAGCCTCCTTGGCGATCGCCTGATCCGCCGCCGCCAGGAAGGCGGGTGCGGCCTCCAGAATCGTCACGTGAGAGCCCAGGCGACGCCAGACGCTGCCCAGTTCCAGCCCGATCACGCCCGCTCCGATCACGCCGAGCCGGGCGGGCACGCTCGCGAACGAAAGCGCCCCCTCGTTGTCGACGACCTTGTCGCCGTCGAACGGTGCGATCGGCAGGGTGCGGGGCACGGAGCCGGTCGCCACGATCACGTGGGTCGCCAGCACTTCGGTGCCACCCGCATCGATCAGCCAGGCATCGGCTTCTCGGCGCACGAAGCGTCCCTTGCCGTGAATCCGCGTGACCTTGTTCTTCTTGAACAAGAATTCGATGCCGCCCGTCAGCTTATCGACCACGGCCTCCTTGCGGGCGAGCATTTTTTCGACGTTCAGCGTCACGCTGCCCTGCACCTCGATCCCGTGGTGGATCGCTTCGTGCTGCAACTGTTCGAAGCGTTCGGAACTATCCAGCAGCGCCTTGGAGGGGATGCAGCCCACATTCAGGCAGGTGCCACCGAGGCTTCCGCCCCCTTTGCGGGTCCAGGCATCCACACAGGCCGTCTTGAGGCCGAGCTGCGCCGCCCGGATGGCCGCCACATAACCGCCGGGGCCACCGCCAATCACCAGGACATCAAAGCGATCCATCGTCTCTACACCTCGAGCAGCATGCGGGCCGGGTCCTGCAGGGCATCACGCACCTTGACCAGGAACTGGACGGCGTCCGAACCGTCGATGATGCGGTGGTCGTAGGAGAGGGCCAGGTACATCACCGGGCGAATCACCACCTGGCCATTTTCCGCCACGGGCCGTTCAACGATGTTATGCATTCCGAGAATGGCGCTCTGCGGCGCATTCAGGATGGGAGTGCTCAGCATCGACCCAAAGATGCCGCCATTGGTGATGCTGAAGGTTCCGCCTTGCAGGTCATCCAGACTCAATTTGTTGGCGCGGGCACGCGTGCCGAACTCTGCAATCTGCTTCTCGATGTCCGCCAGGCTCATCCGCTCGGTATCCCGCAGGATCGGCACGACCAGGCCACGGTCGGTGGCCACGGCGATTCCGATGTCGAAGTAACCGTGGTAGATGATGTCCTTGCCTTCCACCGAGGCATTGATCACGGGATGGGCCTTGAGGGCCTCGGTCACCGCTTTGACGAAGAAGCTCATGAAGCCCAGCTTCACCCCGTGTTTCTTGGTGAAGGCATCCTGATACTTCTTGCGAAGGTCCATCACGGGCTGCATGTTGACTTCATTGAACGTGGTCAGCACCGCCGCCGTGTTCTGAACTTCCTTGAGCCGATCCGCAATGCGCTGCCGGATGCGGGTCATGGGGACGCGCTGCTCCGGTCGGCTCACCTTGCCACCCGTCGCCAGATGAGCCAGCAGGTCGCCCTTGGTCACACGTCCCGCCTTGCCAGAGGCGGCCACCCCGTTCAGGTCGACGCCCGACTCGGCCGCCAGTTTGCGCACGGCAGGTCCGTGGGCGGCGGCGGTGGCTGGCGCGGCCGCTGGGGCGGTCGGTGCGGCGGCCGTTGCTACGGCGGGAGTCGGCGCCTCCGCGGCCGCCGTTGCCGCCGCTGGAACTGGCGCGGGCGCGCTGGCCGCGGCGGGGTCCAGCGACAGGATGACCTCGCCGCTCTTGACCACGTCCCCCTCGGCCTTGAGCACGGCCGTGACGGCTCCAGCCTGCTGGGCGGTCACCTCCAGCACGACCTTGTCGGTCTCGATCTCGGCGAGCAGTTCATCGCGTTCCACGCGGTCGCCCACCTTTTTCTTGATGGAAACCAGGGTGCCTTCGCTGATCGATTCGGAGAAGGGAGGAACTTTGACTTCGATGGCCATGGGGGCTCCTTGGTGCGTTCAGGTGTGTCGATGGCGGGGCTGGGTCTCAGTCGGATTTCGCCCCACCGGGCAGGGTTTCAGGCGTTGGCGGTTTCCGGCGTCGGGACACGGGCACCGAACAGGGCTTGCTCGATCAGGGCCGCTTGCTGTTCGTTGTGCCGCGCCGTGCTGCCCACCGCCGGGGAGGCGGCACGCGGGCGTCCGGCGTACCGCAGGGTTTGCCCCGGGGCCAGGGCGGCCTCCAGTTCATCCCGAATGGTCCCCCAGGCGCCGTTGTTTTGCGGCTCTTCCTGCGCCCAGACGATCGTCTTGGCCCCAGCATAGGTGGCCAGTTCGGTGACAATCCGGCGGGACGGGAACGGATAGAGCTGCTCGATGCGCACCAGGGCCACGTCGGAGAGTTGATGCTTGGTGCGCGCCTCTGCCAGCTCGTGGTAGAGCTTTCCGCTGCACAGCACGACACGGCTGATGCTGGAGGGGGGCAAGTCGTCGCCGATGACTTCCTGGAAGCGGCCTTGCGCCAAGTCTTGCAGGGACGAGGCGGCCGACTTCATGCGCAGCATGCTCTTGGGGCTCATGATCACCAAGGGCTTGCGCAGCCCCCGCTTCACCTGACGGCGCAACAAGTGAAACATCTGAGCGGCCGTGCTGGGCACTGCCACTTGCAGGTTGTCGTCGGCACAGAGGCTCATATAGCGTTCCAGGCGAGCGGAGGAATGCTCCGGGCCTTGCCCTTCGTATCCGTGGGGCAACATCATCACCACCCCGCTCAGCCGCTGCCACTTGACCTCCCCGGCCGCGATGTACTGGTCGATGACCGCCTGAGCCCCGTTGGCGAAGTCGCCATACTGCGCTTCCCAGATGACCAGGGCGGACGGTTCGGTGGCGGCATAGCCGTATTCGAAGGCCAGCACGGCTTCCTCGGACAGGGTCGAATCGATCACGTCGACCCGCGCCTGCCCTTCAGCCAGGTGTGCCAAAGGCAGGTGCGCTTTCTCGGTGTAGTCCAGCCCGGCCCGCTGATCGTGCCAGATGGCGTGCCGGTGGAAGAAGGTGCCGCGCCCGCTGTCCTGACCGCTGATACGCACGGGGTGACCTTCCGTGAGCAGCGAGGCATAGGCCAGATTTTCGGCAAAGCCCCAATCGATGGCGAGTTCAGAGGCCAGCATGCGCTTCCGGTCTTCCAGGATGGCCTGAATGCGCTTGTGCAGTTGGAACCCCTCCGGGGGGGACGTCAGTTGGGTGCCCAGCGACAGCAGGCGGTCCAAAGCCACCCCGGTATCGGGCGAGGAGTGTACGTCAGCCGGGGCGGTGACGAAGGGAGCCCACGCCTTGGCGGCCTCGGAATGCAAGTCCGTCTCGACGGCCTCGATGGTGCGCGCCCCCAGGTCGAGCAGGTCGCGTGTTTCTTCGATGGCCTTCTGAGCAAAGTCTGCCGACACCACCCCGCCGGCCACCAACTTGTCAGCATATAGCTGGCGCGTTCCCGGATGGGCGTCGATGGTGTGGTACATCTGAGGCTGCGTGGCGCGCGGTTCGTCCGACTCGTTGTGGCCGTGGCGACGGAAGCACAGCAGGTCGACGAAGACGTCCTTGCCGAAAGCCTGACGGTACTCGAGCGCCAGGTTGACCGCAAAGAGGCAGGCGTCCGGGTCGTCCCCGTTGACGTGGAACGCCGGCGCATCGACCATCTTGCCAATGTCGGTGCAGTAACGGCTCGTGCGCGTATCCCGCGGGTCGCTCACGCTGAAACCCACCTGGTTGTTGACCACCAGGTGAAGCGTGCCACCGGTCTTGAAGCCCCGCAACTGGGACAGGTTCAGACACTCCGCCACGATGCCCTGGCCGATCACGGCGGCATCGCCGTGAATCAGGACCGGCAACACGGAGGCTCCGCTCGCATCCCGACGACGGTCCTGACGGGCCCGCACGCTGCCCTCGACCACGGCGTTGACCAGTTCCAGGTGCGACGGGTTGAAGGCGAGGGTCAGGTGCATCTTGCCGCCAGGAGTTTCGACGTCCGACGAGAAACCCATGTGATATTTTACGTCGCCGGCCAGATGCGCCGGGAGCGCCTTTTTACCCTCGAATTCGGCGAACAGGTCACTCGGCTTTTTGCCCAGCACGTTGATGAGCACGTTCAAGCGCCCCCGATGGGCCATCCCGATGACACATTCCCGCACTCCCGTGGCGCCGCCCCGCTGAATCAGCTGGTCGAGCATGGGAATGAGCGCCTCGCCGCCTTCCAAGGAGAAGCGCTTCTGGCCGACATACCGCTTGTGCAGGTAGCGCTCGAGGCCTTCTGCGGCGGTGAGTCGCATCAGCGCCCGCTGGCGCGTGGTGACATCCGGCAATTGCGTGCCGCCCCAGGCTTCAATTCGCTGCTGGAACCACGCGCGCTCGGTCTCCGGCAAGTGACTCAATTCGAAACCAATCGGACCGCAGTAGGTCGCCAGCAGCTGGTCCAGGACCGACTGCAGCGTCCCTCGGAAAGGACCGGCCGAATAGGGGGCCGCCAGATCTTCCTGCCCCAGACCGTGGTGGGCCGGCGACAGGGTCTCCACGGCTGCCGCTGGGAAGAGCGGGTTGATGGCCGCCTGCAAGTGCCCCTGGGTCCGGATGGCCTCGACCAGCGCGTCCCCGCGGGCGCCCTGGCGGTCCGTCGCAGGAGCAACCGCGATCACCGGCGAGGGCCCCATCGCAGCCAATTCGGCGAAGGCGGCCACGACGTCGCGGTGGGGAACGTCGGCCGCTCCGTTTCGCTGGCCATCGAAAAATTGCCGCCAGGCGTCAGGCACCGCGTTCGGGTCGGTCAGGTAATCTTCGTACAGCGCCTCGACATAGGCCGCATTGGAACCGTCGAGAATGGTGAGCAGGTCGGACATGGCGGTGTGGGACTCGAACGAGGTGAAAGTTGGGGTGGGCGGAGCGACAGGCCCCGGTCGGGACCATTTCGGCCTTTATAGCTTACGCTGCGTGAGCGGGATTGTCCAAGGGGCAGGCGGACGGGGTAGAATGGCGCGCCATGCCTCCCCAGGACCCATCGCCTTCGGGCATCCCAGCGCATCTCTCGACCCGGTTGGGAGAGCGGCGCGTGCAGGCCTTTCTCGATGCCGCCCACCAGGTGGGGCGGACTCACTTGCCTGGCACGGACCAGCCCGTGTTCGCCTTTATCCAGCGGGTGCTCGCTCGCTTGAGCCAGGCCGGGGAGGGACAGGGCTTGTTGTTCCCCAAACAGGATGGCCTGACCTATGCGCCGTTCTTCGATTATTGCGACGCCCAGGGGAACATCTGGGTTCTGCGCGAGGGCCCTTCACCCGGTGCAGTCCCGTTCCTTGCGCATTGGTTCAGGGAGGTCGATCTGGGTGACCCGGAGATGACTTACTTCGAACTGAATGACGGGGCCGAACGCGAGGTGGCCTTGGCCTTTCTCGAAGCCCTTCACCACGTGATGGCCAAGGTTTAGACTTGCCTGAGCGTTCGTCGCCCACGCCCGCACGAGGGTGAATTCTCCGCTGCATCCGGGCGGGGGCGAGGTGAACTCAGCTTGTCAGGTCAGCGTGCGCCGACGGCAGCCGATTCCCGGAAATAGGCCTTGGACTTCTCCGTGTCGGCAATCATGGCCTTTTCGCCGGGACGCCAGTTCGCCGGGCAGACCTCGCCGTGCGTCTCGAAGTGGGTCAGCGCTTCCACCATTCGCAGGGCCTCGTCGACCGAGCGGCCAAGCGGCAGGTTGTTGATGGTGATGTGCTGGATCACGCCGTCCTTGTCGATCAGGAACAAGCCACGGAACGCCACACCGCCCTTCTCCTCGAGCACCCCGTAATCACGGGAGATCGACTTGGTGAAATCCGCCACCAGCGGATAGGCCAAGCCTTCGATGCCACCTTCCTGGCGCTTGGTGTTGGTCCAGGCCAGGTGAGAAAAATGGGAGTCGGTCGAGATACCCAGTACTTCCGTGTTCCGCGCTTTGAAGTCGCCGATGCGGTCCGAGAAGGCCAGAATCTCAGTGGGGCAAACGAAGGTGAAGTCGAGCGGATAGAAGAGCAGGATCACGTTCTTGCCCCGATAGTCCGCGAGCGAGACCTGTTTGAACTGACCATCGACCACGGCTGTGGCGGTAAATTCCGGGGCAAGGTGCGTCGGTTGCAGCATGGTTCCTCCTGATCGTAAGTGGGGGTGAGCACCGGTTTGGCCGCGGTTTGGGCCCACGGCCTGAGCGCCTTACAACGACGGCGCGGAAAGGGGTTGGTCCGGGGTGACATGCACGTTCACCGCCAGCCACCGTTCGGCATCGATGGCCGCCATGCAGCCGGTTCCAGCTGCCGTGACGGCCTGACGGTAGATGGAATCCGCCACATCCCCTGCGGCGAAGACGCCTTCCACACTGGTGCGGGTCGTCCCGGGGAGGACCCGCACGTACCCGCTGGCGTCCAGGTCCAGTTGCCCTTCGAACAGGGTTGTAGCCGGCTTGTGGCCGATCGCCACGAACAGTCCCTGGACCGGCACTTCGCGGGTGAGGCCGGAGTGGACGTCTTTCACCCGCACCCCGGTCACCAGATCCTCGCCCAGCACTTCTTCCACGGTGCTGTTCCACAAGAACGAGATCTTGGGGTGGTTGAGCGCTCGCTGTTGCATGATCTTGCTGGCCCTGAGGGTGTCGCGACGATGGATCACCGTCACCTTGGCACACATCTGGGCCAGGTAGGTGGCTTCTTCCATGGCGGTGTCGCCACCCCCCACCACGGCGACTTCCTTGCCGCGGAAGAAAAAGCCGTCGCAGGTGGCGCAGGCCGACACGCCACGGCTTTGCAGGCGCGTTTCCGACTCCAACCCGAGCCATTGTGCACTGGCCCCGGTCGCCACGATCACGGTGTGCGCTTGGTAGCGCTCCCCCTTGCTGTCCCAGACCTGGAACGGGCGGCTTGTGAAGTCGACACGAGAGACCAGGTCCGGCACCAGTTGGGTGCCGAAGCGCGCGGCCTGATCACGAAACCGCTGCATCAGTTCAGGGCCCGTCATGGCGTCTGGAAAACCTGGATAGTTTTCCACATCGGTCGTGATCATCAGCTGGCCGCCCGGTTGAGGCCCCTCGAACATCAAGGGTTGCAAGTTCGCGCGCGCGGCATAAATGGCGGCCGTGTAACCGGCGGGACCGGCTCCGACGATGATGACATGGTGAATCATGCGGGTTTCTCCGATGGGGGAATGTCGGCGGCACGCGTGCCGCGCACGAAGACGGTGGCATTATGAATCTGGAACTCGGGGCCCAGGTCGACGGCCACGTGAACGAGCCCCGGGTCCAAATCGTGCACTTCGCCGCTCGATTCGTCCAGAAAATGGTGGTGGTGGGCCGTGTTGCTGTCGAACACCACCGCGCCGCGTTCGGGGATGCGCAGTTCCTTTAAAAGGCCCGCCTCGACGAATGCATTGAGTGTGTTGTAGACCGTCGCCAGGCTGATCTTGGGGAAGTTTTGGTCCACCCAGGCTTTGACTTCCTCGGCGGTGGGATGATTGGCCTCGCACAGCACATACCGGCCGATCACGATGCGTTGCGCCGTGGGCTGTACCCCGCGTTCGCGCAGCACCGCCTCGATTTGCTGAGGAGACAGGCAGGACGCTTTTTCAGGCATGTTTTTAGAATAGTTCTAGGGTTTGATCGTGTCAATCAAACGGGCGGCCCCTTCGCTCGCGGGAGCGGCTGACCCCATCGGGGCGTTGCCGCTTCCGTTTTCGGGGCGAGGCAGGCACTCGCGGGAGCGCTTGCCTCAGGGGCGGAGCAAGGCCTGAAAACGATGTCGGAATTTGGCCACTTTCGGGCTTACCACCGCCTGGCAGTAGGGCTGTGCCGGGTTTCTCGCCAGGTAGTTCTGATGGTAGGCTTCCGCCGGCCAGAAGCGCGTGAGAGCCTGGATTTGCGTGACGATCGGCGCGTCGAAGATCTGGTCGGCCTCCAACCGGCGCACGACCTGTTCAGCGACCGCCCGCTGCGCGTCGTCGTGGACCAGCACCACCGAGCGGTACTGGCTGCCGACGTCGGCCCCCTGACGGTCCGGCGTGGTGGGGTCGTGGGTGGCGAAAAACACCTGGAGCAGGGTGTCGTAGCTGATGATGGCCGGATCGTATCGCACCTGCACCACCTCGGCGTGGCCGGTCCGGCCCTGGCAGACGGCCTCATAACTTGGTTCGGGCTCAGTCCCGCCGGCGTAGCCGGACTGCACCGACTCGACCCCCGTCAACTGGAGAAAGATAGCCTCGGTACACCAGAAGCAACCACCTCCGAAAGTGGCCAGCGCTTGTCCCGGATTCATGGTCAACCTCCCCGGATCCCCGTCGGCATTGTAGGGGCAGGTGGCCCGCGTCTGTCAAAAGACGGCAAACTGTGTTTATGATCACACAGGCAGGGTATGGTCCAGGTGAGAACCATCGTGGTGTGAAGGGGTTGTGTTCAATGAAGCAAGTGGTCTTGAGCCTCGCCGTGTTATCGGTCGCGGCTGCCTGTACGACCCAGCTGCCCACGGGGCCGTCCGCCACGTTTGCGCTTCAGGACGACGCCGCGGCGCTGCGCCCGGATGCTCCCGGGGCGGAGACGCTCGGGGGGCGCCTGCATTTCAACTTGTTGGCCACGGAGGGCCCAGGCAACCTGATCGTGCGCTACAAAAAGACCCCAGCCGTGGCGGGGGCACGGTCCCTGGCCGACCAGCATATGGTGGCCATCCGTTCCAGCGACCGGCGCCAAGCCATTGTGGACCTGCTGGACGATCCCAACGTGGAGATGGTGGAGCCGGACGCCCCCGTGCGCGCGCTCTTCATCCCGAACGACCCCCGATACACCCAGCAGTGGGGCGTCATCAAGATGGCCGCGCCGGCCGCCTGGGACGTGACCTTGGGACAAGGCGGGCCTCTCGTGGCCGTGATCGACACCGGCATTCTAGCCACTCATCCGGATCTGGCGGGCCAAATCGCCGGGGGAAAGGACTTCGTCAACAAGGATGACGATCCGACCGATGACAATGGTCACGGCACCCACGTGGCAGGCATCGTGGCCGCGATTGGGAACAACGGCGTCGGCATCAGCGGGGTGGCTCCCAAGGCCCGCTTGTTGTCGGTGAAGGTGCTCTCGGCCTCGGGGGCGGGTTCCAATGCGGGCGTGATCGAAGGCATCAACTACGCCGTTGCCCAGGGCGCCAAGGTCATCAACCTGAGCCTCGGGTCGGGTTTCAAATCGTTGGCCATGGAATCCGCCGTCAAGGCCGCGCAGGCGGCCGGATGTCTGGTGGTGGCCGCTGCTGGGAACGATGGCGTCAGCACGACGTCTTATCCGGCAGGCTTCGCCGGGGTGGTCTCCGTCGGCTCCACCACTTCGGCTGATACGCGATCATCCTTCTCCAACTTCGGCTCTTGGGTCACGGTGGCCGCCCCCGGTAGCTCGATTCAGTCGACCTACAAGGCAGGCTACGCCTTCCTGAGCGGCACCAGCATGGCGGCGCCGCACGTGGCGGGCCTGGCCGCCCTGTTGATGGCCGCGAAGCCCGCCTGGTCGGTTCAGACGGTCAAGCAGGCCATCGAAACCACGGGCGATCCCACCTCCGGCTTCACCCCCTCGCTGCGGCGCATCAACGCGGCCAAAGCCCTGGCATTCGTGCCCCCGGCGGCCCCCACGGCTTCGCCGACGGCCAAGCCTACCGCGTCGCCTTCGGTGGCCCCTACGCCGACGCCCGCGCCGAGCGCGGCACCATCAACTGGGCCGACACCCACGCCCCGACGGAGCACGGCCCCCTCGGTCACTCCGACCTCGACGCCCAAGCCCAGTCTGGCTCCGTCCGCGCCCCCTACGCCGAAGCCCAGCACGGCACCGTCAGCGGCGCCGACCCCGACCCCCAGGCCTGTGCCCACTCCGACGCCGCGTCCGTCCGCAAAACCGGTTGAGCCGCTGTCCGTCCAGTTGCGCGCAGTCCTGACCAACAATGGCACGATGACGGTCCTGTGGACCTCCAGTCAGGCCAGCGTGGGGGTGCTGGAGGCGGGGCCGGCACCCGACCGGTTCACCATTCGGCTCGAGGACCCGCGGGCTCGCTTCGTTCACCAGCGGGCCATCGTGGACCTGCAACCCCAGTCGACCGTTTATATCCGGGTGACCAACCGCCTGCCGTCCGGCGAGACCGCCGTCTCGCCCGTGGCCAAGGTCTCGATCAGGTAGGCGGCCGCTCCGGGGCCCGCGTGGCGGAACGCTCAGACCGAGGCTGCCTGCGTCTGAGCGTTCGTGAACGCGGGGGTGGCACCGCTACCCTGTCCGCTGCGTGTCCCTGGCGCGAATGAGCGCCCCCGGCGGAGCGATTCAGATGCGCGACTCGTCGTTCCAGATGCCGACGGTGCGGGCGAAAAAGCCGGCTGCGGCCAAGCCCGCGCCGACCAGCGGCAACACGGGCGACAGCGCAGCGCCACCCAATAGCAAGGCGCCGCCCGCCACCATCGCGGCATCCGAGCCGATTCGAACGTAGTTGTCCCAGTTGCGGGTGTTCTTCTCATGCTTGAGGCTCTTGATGTCCTTGTAGCCGTTGAAGGCGCCCATCCCGATGTCAAAGACGCCGACGCCTTGAAGCGGCAGGGCGCGAATCAGGCCCGCCAGGAACGCGGGGAGCGGCACGATCTGGCCCACGTTGGTCAGGCCGTAAGTGATACTCTGGAAGATGTCGCTGCCGAAGGCGGCGTCTGCATTTCGCTTTTTGATGCTCTTGCTGGGGCTCACCAGGCCGGACGACGCTTCGGCGGGCCGCGCAACGGCCGGTGTGGAAGCGGTGGTCTGGCCCTGCGGCAGGGGGCTCGCGGGGAGCGTGAGGGGACGACGCGACGGGAGGGTGGAGTGAATAGGCATCGATGAAACTCCTTCAGGACTGCGTGTTAAGATTGGTTATAGGCATGTTTAATAAAAGCTTGCGTCCATGAGCCATTGGCCCCACCTTCAGCGTCTTGCTGCTGCGTACGAATTGAACCTGAATGAGGCGGAACTGAGCCAGTTTTCGCTGTTTCATCGGTTGCTGATCGCGGCCAATGAACGCGTGAATCTGACCCGCATCGTGGAGGCCGATGAGGCTGCCGTGAAGCATTACCTCGACAGCTTGCTGTTTCTCAAGGGGCTGCCGCCCGAGGGGCGCGAGGGTGCCCAGCGAGTGGTTGATATCGGCGCCGGCGCCGGCTTGCCCGGGATCCCGCTGGCGATCGTTCGACCGGACTGGCACATCACGCTGGTGGATGCCGTGCGCAAGAAGGTCGACTTCATGAACACGGCGATCGCCGAACTGGGACTCTCCAATGCGGTCGCGCTGCACGGTCGCAGTGAGACATTGGCGGCGGGGCCGCCGCATCGCGATAGCTATGATCTCGCCCTGGCGCGTGCCGTGGCCGGCTTGCCGGAATTGCTGGAACTGACCTTGCCGTTCCTGCGCTCCGGCGGTCGCCTGGTGGTGTCCAAGGGCAGCAAGGGACCGGAGGAACTGGCTGGGGCCAGCAAGGCCTTGAGCCGTTTGCGCGGACGCGTACTGGCTGCAGAGACCTTCGACCTGCCTGCGGAGGCCGGTCAGCGCCACCTGTATGTGATCGAGAAACATGGCGCCACCCCTGCCGGATTCCCGAGAAAGGCCGGCACTCCCCATCGGCAGCCTCTGGTTTGATTCCAGAAAATTGTGCCTCCCTGGTTAGGATTCAGATCCGACGGGTATGAAGTGGGTGTGGAAAAGGGTTTGTAACCCAGCAGGGACGGCGTTCTGAGGCTTTGCGTCCGCTGTTTCGCGGGTCAGCTTCGCACACGCATCAGTCGGTGTCACTCGGACATCGCCTTGGTGGGAGATGGGTCTGATGAAGAATTTTACCGTTGTACAGGAACATTTCCGGAAACTGCGTTGCGCCCACTGCCAGCATTCGTTCACGCCCGAGGGGGTGAAACTTCTCCGGGAAGAGAAGGATTACTGGGTGGTTCGGGTGCATTGCACCGCTTGCCAGCAACCGGCGGGCGTTGCCATCGTCGGAGTCGAGTATGAGGCGGGGGAAGCGACCGCCCCCGAACGCGTGGAGCGGGAACCCGTGGGTGCTGGGGCTGGGGCGTCGCTTGCACAGCGGATTCGGGGGGTCTTCAGTTCCCGGCGCGAGGAAGAGAAATTCTCCTCGATGACGCCCATCTCGAGCGACGACGTGCTGGATGCCCACGACTTCTTCTCGCGGCTGGGCAGCGATTGGATGCGGCATCTGCCGCCGGGCCGAGGGCTCTGAACGAGGCCCTTTGGCGACACACCTCCGTTCCTCCGGGCCCACGCGTGCGTGGGCCTTTTTGCTGCCATGATGCCCATCTGACATGGCTCGGGGGCGACGAATCCTGTGTATGCGCGGCGCTGGCCGGGTACGATAAAGGCAGCGAGCCCTTTTTGAGCGGGTTACGACCATGGATGCGCCCTCCCCGTCGCGTGAGCCGGTGCTCGATCTGGTCATCGTGGTACCGAGCTTCAATCAGCGCAGTCGATTGGCCGCCTGTCTGGATTCTGTGGCCGAGGAACTGCGCCGCACAGACCTCGTCGCCTGCACGGTGGTGGTGGACAACGCCTCGTGGGACGGCAGCGCGGAACTGGTGGCGCGCGCTTATCCCGCCGTCAGCTTGCTCGAGAATGAGGTCAATCAGGGGTTTTCTGTCGCCTGCAACCAGGGGGGACGCCTCCATCCGGCCCGCTATGTGCTGGTGCTGAACAACGACGCGCAACTGGAGGCCGGCAGCCTGCAAGCCCTGGTCGAGATGGCGGACACCCGCCCGCGTCTGGCTGCCGTCACGGGACGCCTGCTGGCGCCCGATCGTCGGGAACGCTTCCCGGTGTCGCACGTCTGGCAGCGCTGGTTACCGCCCCCTCGCCGACCGGTGACGCTCTCGTGGGTGCCCGGCACCGCGACCTTGTTCCGACGAGAGGCCTTGGATGCCGTGGGCTGGTTCGATGAGGACTTTTTTTTCTATCACGAAGACCTGGACCTGAGCTGGCGTTTGCGGCGCGCGGGGTGGGAACTCTGGTACACCCCCGCGGCTCGCATCCGCCATCACGAGGGGGGCAGCAGCGCCCTGATCCGTGATCGGCTGGTCGTGGAGGCTTATCGCGGTGCCATGTTGCTGGCCGGGAAGCACCACGGTCGAATGGGATACCTGGTCACGCGGGCGCTGTTGCGATTCGACGTGAGGATGCGGCTGGCCGCCCTGCGTCTGCGGCGGCGATGGTGCGAGCCCAACCAGGCCATGGCGGCTCGCTTGCTCGTTCTGGAGGCGGCCCGCGAGGTCTTGCGGCTGGGGCTGGCCCCCCGTCACCCCGTGGGCGTGGCGGCCAGCCCGGAAGCGTGATGGCCCCCACGATGGGGCGCTGGACCGGCCACACCTTCCAACGCCGGTGTTCCGCCGCCTACACGCGTTGCAGCACCAGCAGCTGGACCGGCTTGCGACCGGTTCGCTCGCTGAAGAAGCGAGCCAGCGCGTCACTGATCTGTTTCTCCAGGCGCTCCTGATTCCATTCTCCACGACCCTTTAACTCGTCCACGAGTTCCACGACGCGACGCTTGCCCTCGTCGAGCAGCCACTGAGCCTCCTCGTTTCCTTCCAGAAAGCCGCGGGTCACCATGTCGGGACCGGCACACAAGGTGCCCTGGTCGTCGAGGGCCAGGACCGTCGTGACCATCCCATCCCGCGCCAGGCGCTGGCGTTCGCGCAGCAGGCTCTGGCCCACGTCGAGACCGGCCCGGCCGTCCACCAGGGTAGGGCTGGCCGGCACGCGGTCCACCACCCGACATTCCGCGGTTCCCACTTCCAGCACGTCGCCGTTGCGCAGAATCGCCACGCGAGTCTCCGGCACGCCCAGCGCGCGGGCCAGTTCGGCGTGTCGAATCAGGTGCCGCAGCTCGCCATGCATCGGCACGAAGAAGCGCGGTCGGGTCAGCGCGAGCATCAGCTTGAGTTCCTCCTCGCTGGCGTGACCGGACACGTGGGTGCCCAGGCGCTGGCTCTCGGAGACCACCTGGATGCCTCGTTCGAAGAACATGTTCACCAGGCGACTCACGCTGCGCTCGTTACCCGGGATCGGAATCGCTGAGATCACCACCGTGTCACCCGCCTCCAGCCGCACGCCGCGGTGCTCGCCGGCCGCCAGGCGCGACAGTCCCGCCAGCGGTTCTCCCTGCGAGCCGGTCGTGAGCACCAAGGCCTGCTCGCGCGGCAGCGCCATCATCGCGTCCGGCTCCACCACCAGACCCGCCTCCCAGCGCAGGTAACCAAGCGCCCGCGCGCGTTCGCAGACATTCACCATGGAGCGGCCGACCAGCGCCACCTTGCGGCCCTGACGCGCGGCCGCGTCCATGACCTGCTGCACGCGGTGAATGTTGCTCGCGAAGGTGGTGACCACCAGCCGTCCGGTGGCCTTGGCAAAGACCGCGTCGAGCGCGGGCCCGACCGCTGCCTCGGAAGGCGTGAAGCCGGGGCGCAACACGTTGGTGGAGTCGCTCAAGAGCAGCAGCAAGCCTTCCTCGCCGAGCTGACTCAACCCGTGGTAATCCGCCCGCTGGCCGTCGATCGGGGTGGCGTCGAACTTGAAGTCTCCGCTGTAGAGAACCGTCCCGACCGGCGTCTTGACGCTGATGGCCACGGAATCTGGAATCGAATGGGGCACCCGCAGAAATTCCACCGTCAGGCTGCCCAGCGTGACGGGGTCACGCACGTCCATGCGCAACAGCGGAATGCGCCCGAGCAGGCCGTGTTCCTGCAGTTTGCCTTCGATCAGGCTGCGGGTCAGCGGCGTGGCATACACCGGCACCGGCACCCGGTCCAGCAAGTAAGGCAGGCCGCCAATGTGGTCCTCATGCCCGTGGCTGATGAAGACCGCACGCACGCGCTCGGCATTCGCCTCCAGGTAGCGATAGTCCGGCAACACGTAATCCACGCCGTGCATGTCATCGCTGGGGAAGGCAAAGCCGCAGTCGAGCACCACGATGTCGTCGCCTGCGCGCAGGCACCACATGTTCTTGCCAATCTCTCCCAGACCGCCGAGTGGTACCAGATGCAGGGTGCCGGGGGCTGGTGCGACGGTTTGGCCGGTCGGGGCGTCGCTCACCGCGCCAGCGCCTCGGGGGCGCGCAGGCCGGCCAGGGTCTCATCGATCGCCTGTTGCGCCCGCTCATCGCAGGCCAGCAAGGGCAGGCGCACGCCGCCGACCGGAAAACCCAGTTGCGCCAGCGCGTACTTGGTCGGGGCCGGCGAGGGGGCGCAGAAGAGCGTCTTGCCGATCGGATAGGTCCGTTCGTGCAGGCGCCGGGCTTCGGCCAGGTCGCCGCGTTGCCAGGCGTCCAGCAGGGCCTTCAGGTCGCGCGCGACCACGTGGGCCGAGACGCTGATCACCCCGTGTGCGCCGATCGCCAGATAGGGCAGGGTCAGCGGGTCGTCGCCGCTCCAGATCACGAAATCGGGGCCAGTGGCCAGGCGGTAGGCCGTCACGAGGTCCAGGTTGCCGGAGGAATCCTTGACGCCCACCACATGGGGCAACTGGGCCAGCGCCGCCATGGTGGCAGGCTCGATCGAGACGCCGGTGCGGCCCGGGTGGTTGTACAAGATCACCGGCAGCGCGGTCGCCTCGGCGACGGCCGTGAAGTGCGCGCGCAGCCCTGCCTGGTCCGGTTTGTTGTAATAGGGATTCACCACCAGCAGGCCATCACAGCCCGCGGCCGCGGCGGCTACCGAGAGCGCGCAGGCCACCCTCGTGTCGTTCGTGCCGGTGCCCGCGATGACCGTGCCACGGCCCGCCACGGCTTTCACCACGGTATGGAACAGGGCCACCTTCTCGTCGTCGGACAGCGTCGGGCTTTCGCCGGTGGTGCCACTCACCACCACCCCGTCGCAGCCCTCCGCAATCAGGCGCAAGGCCAGCTCGCCGGCGCGGTGGTGGTCCACCTGGCCCGCTTCGTCGAAGGGCGTCACCATGGCCGTGAGCAGCCGACCGAGCGCGTGCGTCTTCATGGTGGGGATTCTCCTTCCGAGGGTCAGGCGTGGGTGGGGCTGGCCAGCAGGCCACGGGCCACCAGGGCTTCCGCAATCTGGACCGCATTCAGGGCGGCTCCCTTGCGCAGGTTGTCCGAGACCAGCCAGAGGTTCAGCCCGCACGGATGGGAGACGTCCTCCCGGATGCGGCCGACGTAGGTGTCGTCGGTGCCGGCCAGTTCGCGCGGGCGCGGATACTGGTGCGTGGCGGGGTCGTCCATCACCGTGATGCCGGCCGTCCGCGCAAGCAGCTCCCGCGCGGCGCTGGGGGAGACGGGCGAGGCGAATTCGAGGTTGACGCTCTCGCTGTGGCAGATCATGACCGGCACGCGCACGGCGGTCGCCGTGACGCGCAGGTCCGGGTCTTCGAGGATCTTGCGGCTTTCGTTCGTGACCTTCAGTTCTTCCTTGGTGTAGCCGTTGGCGGTGAAGGCGTCGATGGCGGGGACCAGGTTGAAGGCAATCGGGTAGCGAATGTGCTGCGGCACGGCCTCACCGCCCGCCAGCAGCGTGGCGGTCTGGTCCCGTAACTCGTCCATGGCTTCCTTGCCCGCTCCGGAGACCGACTGATAGGTCGACACGACCACGCGCACCAGCGGCGCGAGCTGCCGAAGCGCGTTCAGCACCACCACCAGCGGCGCGGTCGAGCAGTTCGGATTGGCGATGATGCCGCGGTGACCATCAAGGGCGTGGGCGTTGACCTCAGGCACCACCAGCGGCACGTCAGCGCGCATGCGGAAGGCACTGGTGTTGTCGATCACCACGCAGCCGGCCGCCACGGCCGCCGGCGCCAGCGCTTCCGAGACATCTCCTCCGGCCGAACTGAGCAGGATGTCGATGCCACGAAAGGCTTCGGGCGTGGCTTCCTGGACGGTCCAGCTGTGGCCTTCGTGGGTCACCACCTGCCCCGCCGAGCGGGCGGAGGCCAGCAACGTCAGCTTGCTGAGTGGGAACTGCCGGGCCATCAGGGTTTTGAGCATTTCCTGGCCGACCGCGCCGGTGGCGCCGAGAATCCCAACGTGAAATCCGGACATGAATGGAAACCTCACAACAGGTGCTCGAGCCCGTGAACGAGGCCCGTGCGGTCAAGGATGCGGCGGATCCCGAGCAAGACGCCTGGCATGTAGCAGGCGCGTGAAAAGGCGTCGTGGCGGATGGTCAGCAGCTGGCCCTCGCCGCCGAAGAGCACCTCTTGATGGGCCAGCAGACCTGGCAGGCGCACGCTGTGGAGGCGCACCCCGCCTGCCTCACCCCCACGCGCGCCGGGGAGCAGCTCCTCACCCGCCACGCTGGGCGCCTCGAAGGCTTCCCGCTGCGCGCGCATGGCCTCGACGGTTTTGAGGGCGGTGCCCGATGGGGCATCGCGCTTGCGGTCGTGGTGCAACTCGACGATCTCGGCGTGCGCGAAATGACGCGCTGCTTCGGCGGCAAAGCGCATCATCAGCAGGGCGCCCAGGGCAAAGTTCGGGGCCACCAGCACGCCGAGTCCGCGCGTCTGGGCGGCCGTGCCCAGCCAGGTCAGCTGGGCTTCGGTCAAACCGGTCGTGCCGATCACGGGGCGCACATCGGCCGCCAGCGCCGCTTCCGCCACGGCAAAGGTGGTGTCGGGGCGGGTGAAGTCGACCAGCACGTCCGGCCGCGTCTCGGCCAGCGCCTGAGCGAGGTCGTCCCGCAGGACCAGCCCCAGCGGCGGGAGTCCGGCCACCAGACCAGCGTCCTGGCCCGCGTGGCGCGGGGCGATCGCCGCCACCAGCTGCATATCGGCCGCAGCCGTCACGGCCCGGACGACCTCCCGTCCCATCTGGCCGGCGGCGCCCGCCAGCGCCACACGTATGGGCGCGCTCACGCCCGCAACCCCGAGGAACCCCAGCCCTCGCTGCGACCCGTCTCGGCGACGGCCGAAACAGCCTCGAAGGTGGGGTGGGTGTAGCGTTCGATGCAGAGCTGGGCCACGCGGTCGCCCGGCGCGATGGCGAAGGGGTCGGCTCCGAGGTTGTAGAGCAGCACCTTGAGCGGGTGCCGGAACCCCTGGTCAATCAGGCCCGCGCCCACCTCGATGCCATACTTGAGGCTGAGGCCTGAGCGAGAATGCAGACGAGCCCGGAAGCCCTCCGGCAATTCCAGCACCAGACCCGTTTCGACCAGGGCGCGACCACCGGGCGGAATCACGCAGGGCACGCACGCCGAAACGTCCGCCGCCACATCGCCCGGTTGTGAAACACGGGGCAAGACGGCCTGCGGGTGCGTGAGCTGGATGCGAAGGTGAAGGGTGTCCATGGGCTGAAACCCGCCAGGAGGCGGCCTATCAGTATAACATAACCCAGCCGCCGAATGAGCGGCGCTTCCCTGATGCCGGCTGGCCGGAGGTGCGTCGGATCGCGGCCCTTCGCTAAGCGTCGAAGAGGTGCAGACCGAAGCGTTCCGAGAGCGCGCGGCAGACTGCGATGCCACGGACCGAGTTGCCGCGGGAGTCCAGCCGCGGCGAGAACACGGCGAGCCCCCAGCGACCCGGCACCACGGCGATGATGCCGCCGCCGACGCCGCTCTTGGCGGGGAGACCCACGCGAT